>NZ_JADBRF010000020.1:0-102623 GCF_014930485.1 Enterobacter cloacae complex sp. P47BA
AGGATGTTAAAAAGTGTTCACCATGTCCCCGAACACCTGTCTACCATGTCCCCGGACTGTACAGAGGGAGAGGGCTGGGGTGAGGGGAAGCATACGACTCTGGTGGTCATTCCATTCACTTTATGTTCCTTGCTACTCTGTAACGACAATACCCGTGAACGTGCCAGGGTGGCTCAGTCGCCACCACCCTGGCTACCCGGGCTCCCGGCAGTAAATCGCCGCTACGCGGTACCTTCGGCTTATTCCTTCCGGCTTATCGGGGACGGGCTGAGGTAACATCCCTGTAAAGCCCGCCCTCTCGGCGCATCCATGCGCCTCGCCCCGGCCTGCAGGAAACGCCTCAGCGATTTACACCCGGACCATAGCGTCGCTGTAAGACCTCTGCCCACAGTATGCTTTTCATTGCGGTAATTTTGCGAGTCTCTTTCCAGAAATGGTAATATCCTCAGTGGCATAGCTCAAATCTATTGCCGCCTGTTTTGATGAGCAGTAAGTTCTCTTTGCACCTGCAAAATCAGGTGCCGGGTTTAGCATCCTGGCTTATCTTATCGGCGGCACATTATGTGCAGCATGCTTTGCTACATCTCAATGGTGGGCTGAGCAGGGGCATCGAAAGATGCGCCGGTATCCGATAAGGCCGGTAATGCTAACTCTGTTCAGTCCACCACCAGCGAAGTTAGCATTTCCGGTGGTGGAAGCTTTATCACTTATCGGAGGCTGCCAATATGGCTACTACCCCAACCCAAGCTCATTCTTTATTCACCCTGCCCTTCAACCACGCCACCGACTTCACCGAACTGGCGGATAACTGCGAACGTTTTACCGACGCACTGGTAGATTGCGAAGAACCCGCCCCAAAAATGGCGCTTTACGGCAGACTTTATGCCTGTCTGAATCTTCTGCAACCCACGCTTCTGGAACCTGTTCCGGACGCTTTAAAAGCCAGCCTGACCGTGAAGGAACTCCCGTCACGCGTTCCGACTTTCGAACCCGAATGCGATCAGCTGGGGCGCTACTGTCAGGAGCTTACGCAGATGCTGATGAACGGCTCACTGTCGCGACAATCTGAAATCGTGATGGAAGATTTGCTGTGCGAGCTGGTCAGCTACTTTGCTGATACGCTGAAGGCACCGCGCTGGCTGCAGACAGACGAAGGCACAATCGCGATCGGCTAAACCTGCCGGATGGCGCTGCGCTTATCCGGTCTACAAAAGACCCATAAAAAAACCCGCCGAAGCGGGTTTTTAGCATGTGTTACAACAGGCACATTACTGCAACAGCGAAATATCCGCCACGCGCAGGAACAGCTCGCGCAGTTTTTCGAGCATGGAGAGACGGTTAATACGCAGTTCTTTATCTTCTACGTTCACCATCACTTTCTCGAAGAAGGCGTCGATAACGTCACGCAGCTCCGCCAGCTCAACCAGCGCTTCCTGGTAACGACCTTCCGCGAAGTACGGCTCGAGCTTGTCGCGCAGCACCACAACCTGCATCGCCAGAGCGATCTCTTCCGGCTCTTTCAGCGTCGCGGCGTTTACGCGCTCGTTCAGCGTCTCGTCGGATTTCGCCAGGATGTTGGATACACGCTTGTTGGCCGCCGCCAGAGCAGATGCCGCTTCCAGCGTACGGAAGTGGGAAACCGCCTTCATACGCGCATCGAAATCAGCCGGACGGGTTGGACGACGCGCCAGCACCGCCTGAATGGTGTCGACGGTGTAACCTTCGTCCTGATACCACGCGCGGAAACGGCCGAGCATAAAGTCGATCACGTCATCCACAACGTTCGCGTTGGTCAGCTTGTCGCCGTACAGACGCACCGCTTCTTCGGTCAGGGTCTGCAGATCAAGGTTCAGGTTCTTCTCAACGATGATGCGCAGCACGCCCAGCGCGGCACGACGCAGCGCAAACGGGTCTTTATCGCCTTTCGGATGCTGGCCGATGCCGAAGATACCCGCCAGGGTGTCCATCTTATCGGCAATCGCTACAGCGCAGGCAACCGGGTTGGACGGCAGATCGTCGCCCGCAAAGCGCGGCTGATACTGCTCGTTCAGAGCTACGGCCACGTCTTCCGCTTCGCCATCGTGACGCGCGTAGTGCATGCCCATTACGCCCTGGGTGTCGGTGAATTCGAACACCATGTTGGTCATCAGGTCGCATTTGGAAAGCAGGCCCGCGCGGGTCGCGTGGTTAACGTCGGCACCGATTTCACGGGCGATCCAGCCGGACAGCTCCGCGATACGGTCGGTTTTGTCGCGCAGCGTACCCAGCTGCTGCTGGAACAGCACGGTCTGCAGGCGCGGCAGGTTATCTTCCAGACGCTTTTTACGGTCGGTATTGAAGAAGAACTCGGCATCCGCCAGACGCGGGCGCACCACTTTCTCGTTACCGGAGATAATCTGGCTCGGATCTTTCGATTCGATGTTCGCCACGAAGATGAAGTTTGGCAGCAGCTTGCCGTCGTTGGCGTAAACCGGGAAGTACTTCTGGTCACCCTTCATGGTGTAAACCAGCGCTTCTGCCGGAACGGCCAGGAATTTCTCTTCGAATTTCGCGGTCAGCACAACCGGCCATTCCACCAGAGAAGTGACCTCTTCCAGCAGGCTGTCGCTCAGGTCGGCATTACCGCCAATCTTACGCGCCGCTTCTTCCGCGTCCGCTTTAATTTTGGCTTTACGCTGTTCGTAGTCGGCAATCACTTTACCGCGCTCAAGCAGGATCTGCGGGTACTGGTCGGCATTGTCGATGGTGAACTCTGGCTCGCCCATAAAGCGGTGGCCGCGGATCACGCGATCGGACGCCACGCCCAGAATGGTCGCCGGAATAACGGTGTCGCCCAGCAGCAGGGTCACGGTGTGTACCGGACGCACGAAGTGTACGTCAGACGCGCCCCAGCGCATCAGCTTAGGAATCGGCAGCTTCGCCAGAGAAGTGGCGATCATGTTTGGCAGCAGCGCTTCCGCGCTTTCGCCTTTCACGTGGGCACGATACAGCAGCCATTCGCCTTTATCCGTGGTCAGACGCTCGGCCTGATCAACGGTGATGCCGCAGCCGCGCGCCCAACCTTCGGCAGCCTTGCTTGGCTTGCCTTCCGCGTCAAACGCCTGGGCAATCGCCGGGCCACGTTTTTCAACTTCACGATCCGGCTGAGACGCCGCCAGATTTGCCACTTTCAGCGCCAGACGACGCGGCGCGGCAAACCACTCAATTTTACCGTGCGCCAGGCCAGCGTTATCCAGCTCGGCGGTCACGTTCGCAGCAAAAGATTCAGCCAGGCTGCGCAGGGCTTTTGGTGGCAGCTCTTCGGTGCCAATTTCCACCAGGAAAGTTTTCTCAGACATGGCCGCCTCTTATTTGTTTCGGTTGCACATCGGGAAGCCAAGGGCTTCACGGGACGCGTAGTAAGCTTCTGCAACGGCTTTGGTCAGGGTACGAATACGCAGAATGTAGCGCTGACGTTCAGTTACGGAGATCGCTTTGCGGGCGTCCAGCAGGTTGAAGCTGTGGGCGGCCTTCAGAATACGCTCGTAGGCAGGCAGCGGCAGTGGAGTTTCCAGCGCCAGCAGCTGCTGGGCTTCTTTCTCGTACTGCTCGAAACAGGTGAAAAGGAAGTCCACGTCCGCGTATTCGAAGTTATAGGTGGATT
The DNA here is from genome assembly GCF_014930485.1 of Enterobacter cloacae complex sp. P47BA. Taxonomy (NCBI): domain Bacteria; kingdom Pseudomonadati; phylum Pseudomonadota; class Gammaproteobacteria; order Enterobacterales; family Enterobacteriaceae; genus Enterobacter; species Enterobacter cloacae complex sp. P47BA. The sequence continues at coordinate 3,644 of NZ_JADBRF010000020.1, forward strand.
GCTCCACTTCGTTCTGATGGAACACGTCACCGTAGGTGGTTTTACCCAGCGGGCCGTCGCTCCAGACCAGGTCGTAAACGCTGTCTACGCCCTGAATGTACATTGCCAGACGTTCCAGACCGTAGGTGATTTCACCGGTGATCGGCTTACATTCCAGACCACCGACCTGCTGGAAGTAGGTGAACTGGGTCACTTCCATGCCGTTCAGCCACACTTCCCAACCGAGACCCCAGGCACCCAGCGTTGGGTTTTCCCAGTTGTCTTCCACGAAACGGATGTCGTGGATGGTTGGATCCATACCCAGCTCTTTCAGCGACCCGAGATACAGTTCCTGAATGTTGTCGGGTGATGGCTTAATCACCACCTGGAACTGATAGTAATGCTGCAGACGGTTCGGGTTTTCACCGTAACGACCATCGGTCGGACGACGGGAAGGCTGCACATACGCGGTCGCCATTGGCTCTGGGCCCAACGCGCGCAGGCTGGTCATCGGGTGTGAAGTGCCGGCGCCGACTTCCATGTCCAAAGGTTGAACAATGGTACAGCCCTGACGAGCCCAGTAATCCTGTAAGGTCAGGATCAGGCCCTGGAAGGTCTTGGTATCAAACTTTTGCATAGTATTTCGTGCTGGATACGTGTGGTTTTAAATGGAAGGGACCAGTATACCCGCTGGCTGCAAGATATACAGTACGAAACGGGGTTGTTTAGGGAAAATTGGGAAATAAGCCTTCCGGCCAGAACGCTGGCGGCGTCTGGTTGTTGATTATGCGAGCAGGCTAGCGCATGGAGAGATGTAAAAACTGACCGTCCGCATCAAACGAGCAGACAAAGCCCTCTTTACGCGCAGTATACCCTCTAAGCTCATAGCTGCCCTGAAAGCGCTCGAATCCGATGACGTTAATTTTCTGAACGTCCGAGTTATAGCGCCGAGCGGCCCGCTCTTTACAGAGCGCTTCCATATTCAGCGAACGCTCCGGGCTTATTTTTCCCTGCTGCGCTTTTTGCACGGGGACTTCCTGTGGCGCACTGCATCCTGCCAGCATCAACAGCAGAAAGAGTGATGCCACACGCTTCATCATCATTTTTATTACCGTCCTGGTCAGCGGCTGTTATTTTTAATATCAACACTTTTATAGATTAAGGTCTGCCATTCTGCGAATCTCGCGGTCTCCCGGCAAGCCTGCGCATAAAACTCAGAATTTTCCAAACGAAGACTTTTGGACAATGGGAGTCCCACTCACTTTACAGGGAATACGAGGAACTGATGCCGTCAAAAATTAACTGGATTGATAACCTGCGCGGAATAGCGTGTCTGATGGTGGTCATGATCCACACGACGACCTGGTATGTCACGAATGCCCACAGCATCAGCCCCGTTAACTGGGATATTGCCAATATCCTCAACTCCGCGTCGCGCGTCAGCGTGCCGCTGTTTTTTATGATTTCCGGCTTTCTCTTTTTTGGCGAGCGTAGCGCGCAGCCGAGGCACTTCATCCGCATCGCGGCCTGTCTGGGGTTCTACAGCGCCGTTGCCCTGCTCTATATCACCCTGTTTACCTCCATTAACGCCGGGTTATCCCTCAAATATTTGCTGCAAAAACCGGTTTTCTACCACCTGTGGTTCTTCTTCGCCATCATCGTTATCTATCTGGTCTCTCCGCTCATTCAGGTGAAAAACGTCAGCGGGAAAATGCTTCTGGCCCTGATGGTGGTGATTGGCATTGTCGCCAACCCGAACACGGTTTCGCAGAAAATCGACGGTTTCGAATGGTTGCCGGTAAATCTCTATATCAACGGCGACACCTTTTACTACGTGCTTTACGGCATGCTGGGGCGCGCCATCGGGATGATGGACACGCAAAAGCGCGGTCTGAACTGGCTCTGCGGAGCGCTGTTTATCGCCGGCGTGGCGGTGATTTCACGCGGGACGCTACATGAGCTTCAGTGGCGCGGCAATTTTGCCGATACCTGGTATCTGTATTGCGGGCCGATGGTCTTTATCTGTGCCGTATCGCTGCTCACGCTCGTTAAAAACACCCTGAATGCGCGTCCCCATCCCGTGCTGGGCTTTATCTCGCGGCACTCGCTGGGAATTTACGGTTTTCACGCGCTGGTGATCCACGCCCTGCGAACAAGGGGCGTTGAGCTCAAAAGCTGGCCGGTGCTGGATATCGTCTGGATTTTTGCCGCTACGCTGGTTATCAGCCTGCTGCTGTCGATGCTGCTGCAAAAAATAGATACCCGCCGCTTCGTCAGTTAACGCGTCGCTGCCGGGCGCGGTGGTACTGGCGCGGGGAGGAGAAGCCTGCCGCCAGCGAGGCCTGTTCCACGCCGCGCCCCTGCATCAGCCACTGCTCCGCCACCGCCAGACGCAGCTGCTCCAGATAATCGCGGACGCTAATCCCTAAATGCGTCTGGAAAAGCCGGGTGAGATGGCGCGGGCTGACGTGCGCCAGTGCGGCGATATCAGGCAAGCTCCACGTTTTTTGCGGCTCGGCGGTGAGCGCATCCTGCGCCCGATGGATCGCCGGATGAAGATGATTGCGGTAGCGCAGCCACGGGGAGAGCTGGGGATCGTCACCGGAACGGCGGAACCAGACCACCATCTCGCGCGCCACGGCCAGCGCCTTTTCGGGACCGCACAGGCGGTTAATCATATGCAGCGCCAGATCGATGCCCGACGTGATCCCCGCGCTGGTCCAGATATTCTCGTCCTGTACAAAGATGCGGTTTTCTTTAATCGTCGCCGTGGGAGCCACAGTGCGTAAACGGCTGATAACGTCATGGTGGGTTGTGCACTGTTTGTTATTCAGCAGGCCCGATTTCGCCGCCAGCAGCGCACCAGAACAGACGCACATCACCGTGATATCCCGGCGCTGAATGACCGGCTGCAGGCGCATTAGCCAGTGCTGGATCTGCTGCGCCTGCGGCGTTGAGAACTGAGCGCGGGAGTCGCTCACCCCCGGCAGGACCAGCAGACTCCCTGGAGGCAGACTTTCCGGCAACGGCTGGATGCCGCCCATCGTCAGGCCTATCGACGTCGGCACGTCCGGTTGCGGCCCAATGTAATGCAGACGAAACGCGTCGCCAGCCAGCACAAAGGTCTCCGCCGGGCCTGACATATCCAGTGCCAGTACCCCGGGTAACATCACGAACCAGACGTCGATGCGCATTACAGTGACTCCAGCGTCTCCGCTACCGTTTTAATTTCGGCAAAACGCCCGGCCAGTACCGTCTCGGTACGATGGCGAATTTCCGCTGCGCTCAGGGTAATGCCCTTGTACATCATGGGAAACGTCAGCGTTGCCTCGCTCACAAACGTCACAGCATAACCCAGATCGGATGCTACCCGAGCGGTGGTTTCACAGCATTGTTCCGTGCGAATGCCGCAGATGATCAGCTGGTTGATATCACGCTCGCGCAGCCAGCGGTCAAGCCCGGTATCCGTGAAGGCATTATGGACGTGTTTCTGGAAAACCACATCCGGCTGATGACGCAAAAAGGCCATCGGTTTGACATAGCCGCTTTGCAGCGTGAAGGGGCCGTCTTCATCCACATGAAAAATATCAACGACTGGAATACCGCGCGCCTGGCAGCCTTCAATCAGCCCCAGCATCGCCTGCTGAAAGGCAGGAATGTCGCCCTCCTGCCAGTAAGGGCGATGATGGAAGGACTGCTGAGTATCAATATTGATGAGTGCAATGCGTGACATGATAAATCTCCTCGCCAGTGGGTGTGTCACCATACTGGCAAGGAAAGAGAGGCACGCACAGACCAAAAAAGGACATCCTCGTGCCTCTGTCGGACAAGCGAGTTTATGACATCAGCGGCAGCAGCTGCTGATAGATTTTGCGGAACACCTCGCGCCTTTCTGCATAACGGGCATGTCCTGCCGCGTCAGGCACATGCGCCTGTTCAAGCGTAAGCTGCGGCAGCAGTTGCGAAAGCGGCTTTTCCGGGTTCATAGCGATCTGCGCCAGACGCGCGGCGCCGAGCGCGGGGCCAACATCCCCTCCCGTGCGGAAATCCAGCTGCAACCCGCTGATATCCGCCAGCATCTGTCGCCAGTAAGGGCTTCGCGCGCCGCCGCCAATCAGGGTGACGCTCGCCGGTTTCAGGCCGCAGTCGTGCACCACATCCATTCCGTCGGCCAGCGCATACCCCACACCTTCCAGAACCGCACGCGCCAGCTCTGCCGGGCCGTGCTGATGGGTTAGGCCAAAGAATACCCCTTTCGCTTCCGGGTTGTTGTGCGGCGTACGCTCGCCAGAAAGATAGGGTAAAAACCAGACGGTACTCGCCGCGTCATCCGCTTGCTGCGCTGCCGCAATGAGTGCCGGAACGTCCGCCATGCCGGTAAGCTTCGCCGCCCAGTCCAGGCAGGATGCCGCGCTCAGCATCACCGACATCAAATGCCATTTTCCCGGAAGCGCATGACAGAAACTGTGCACAGCGCTTTCGGGATTGCTGCGATAGCCGTCGCTGACGGCAAAATAGACCCCAGAGGTTCCCAGCGACAGCATCGCCTGCCCCGCCTCAACCATCCCGACACCCACGGCACCCGCCGCGTTATCGCCGCCCCCGGCCACCACCGGTACGGCAGGCATATTCCAGCGTTCCGCAACGTCTGGCAGCAGCGTACCCGTCACCTCACAGCCTTCGAACAGCGCGGGCATATGTTCCCGGGTCAGATGGCAGGCATCCAGCATCGCCTCGCTCCAGTCGCGTTTCGCCACGTCGAGCCACATCGTGCCTGCGGCATCGGACATGTCGCTGGCGAAATCGCCCGTCATACGAAAGCGCAGATAGTCTTTTGGCAACAGGGCTTTCGCCACCTGACGGAAAATCTCCGGCTCGTGGCGCTGTACCCACAAAAGTTTTGGTGCGGTGAAGCCCGGCATCATCAGGTTGCCCGTAATCTCGCGGGACGTGGGCACACGCGCTTCAAGGATTGCGCACTCTTCCGCACAGCGGCCATCGTTCCAGAGAATAGCCGGGCGCAGAACGCGATGCTGGCTATCCAGCAACGTTGCACCATGCATTTGTCCGGCAATGCCCAGCGCTTTCACGTCGCGCAGGCTGTGCTGCTCGCCTAAGGCTTTCATCGCGCGATCCGTCGCCTGCCACCACTGCTCCGGGTCCTGCTCCGACCACAGCGGATGCGGGCGTGAAACCTGCAGCTTTTCAGTCTGCGTTGCTAACACGTCGCCCTGCTCGCTTAACAGGATGGCTTTCACACCCGATGTGCCAAGATCGATCCCGATATACATTGTGGTGACTCCTTTGACAGAAATGCCCGGTGGCGCTTCCGCTTACCGGGCCTGGATGCTGTTATTTATCGAACAGGTAGTGATTAACCAGGTTTTCCAGCAGTTCCTGATGCCCGCTCTGGTGCTGCGGCGCCAGCTGCTGTTGTTCAGCGTACTTCGCGATGTCCGCAAGCGATAACTGACCCTTCAAAATTTGCTGGCCCAGCTCACTGTTCCAGCCGCTGTAGCGCTTCGCCACGCGCTTATCCAGCTCGCCGTCTTCAATCATACGCGCCGCCACTTTCAGCGCCAGCGCCATGGTGTCCATCGCGCCAATGTGGCCGTAGAACAGATCGTATTTGTCGGTGCTCTGGCGACGCACCTTGGCGTCAAAGTTAAGGCCGCCGGTGGTGAAACCGCCCGCTTTGACGATCTCATACATCACCAGCGCATTCTCTTCCACGCTGTTCGGGAACTGGTCGGTATCCCAGCCCAGCTGCGGATCGCCGCGGTTCGCATCTACCGATCCGAAGATGCCCAGCGCAATCGCAGAGGCAATTTCGTGATGGAATGAGTGGCCCGCCAGGGTAGCGTGGTTAGCCTCAATATTCACTTTGATCTCTTTTTCCAGACCAAACTGCTTCAGGAAGCCATACACGGTGGCGACATCGTAGTCGTACTGATGCTTGGTTGGTTCCTGCGGTTTAGGCTCGATCAGCAGCGTGCCGCGGAAGCCGATTTTGTGCTTATGGTCGACAACCATCTGCATAAAGCGGCCAATCTGCTCGCGCTCCTGGCGCAGGTCGGTATTGAGCAGGGTTTCATAGCCTTCACGGCCGCCCCACAGGACATAGTTTTCGCCGCCCAGCTGATGCGTAGCGTTCATTGCCGTCACCACCTGCGTAGCCGCCCAGCTAAACACTTCCGGATCCGGGTTGGTGGCCGCACCCGCACCGTAGCGTGGGTTGGTGAAGCAGTTTGCCGTACCCCAGAGCAGCTTCACGCCGCTTTGCTGCTGTTTTTCTGCCAGCACGTCCACCATCTGCGCAAAATTGTTCAGGTACTCTTTCAGCGACGCCCCTTCCGGCGATACGTCAACATCATGGAAGCAGTAGTACGGCACGTTCAGCTTGTGGAAGAACTCAAACGCCACGTCGGCTTTGCGTTTCGCCAGCTCGATGGCCTCACCCGGCTGTTGCCACGGACGGTCAAAGGAACCCACGCCGAACATATCGGCGCCGTTCCAGCAGAAGGTATGCCAGTAACAGGCGGCAAAGCGCAGATGATCTTCCATGCGCTTACCCAGCACCAGCTCATCCGGATTGTAGTGACGAAATGCTAAAGGATTGGTCGTTTTTGGGCCTTCGTAACGAACACGATCGAGTTGGTCGAAATAAGCTTGCATATTGAGCTCCATAATCAGGGTATGCGGCGAGTCGTTGATACAGGAGTAATAGTGAATAGACATTTTGGGTTGCTCAATTACGTTATTTCACACTGCTATTGAGAGAATGCACAACTGTGCGCTGGCTCGCAAAATAATGCGCAGACAAACTATTTTTCGGCGCGCATTCCAGAATCAAATGTAATTAAGGCGTTACGAATTTTAAAATCCGATCGCGGTCATAAATTCAGAAATAAACCAAATATCGTAATGAGAAGATAAAAATCTGTAATTGCCAGCCCGCCTTTCCGCGTTAAAAATTTGCTGCGACCCAGCAGTGAATGTTTCTTTTATCTCAGCAACACATACCCCTACAAAAAGGCCTAATAATTATGAAGATAAAGAACCTGACCCTAACGCTCTGCACTACGCTCCTCCTTGTAAGCTTTGCAGGGCATGCCAAGGAGGTCAAAATTGGCATGGCGATTGATGACCTGCGTCTGGAGCGCTGGCAAAAAGATCGCGATATTTTTGTGAAAAAAGCGGCATCACTCGGTGCGAATGTGTTTGTTCAGTCGGCTAACGGCAATGAAGAAACGCAAATGTCGCAGATCGAGAATATGATCAACCGGGGAGTCGATGTTCTGGTCATTATCCCTTATAACGGCCAGGTATTAAGTAACGTGGTGAAAGAAGCGAAGCAGGAAGGCATAAAAGTTCTCGCTTATGACCGCATGATTAATAACGCCGATATTGATTATTATATTTCCTTCGACAATGAAAAAGTGGGCGAATTACAGGCGCAAAGCCTGATCGACAAAGTGCCTCAAGGCAATTATTTCCTGATGGGCGGTTCGCCGGTGGATAACAACGCCAAACTGTTCCGCGAAGGGCAAATGAAGGTCCTTAAGCCGTACATCAACAGCGGCAAAATTAAGGTGGTCGGCGATCAGTGGGCCGACGGATGGTTACCAGAAAATGCCCTGAAGATTATGGAAAATGCGCTGACGGCCAATAACAACAAAATTGATGCTGTCGTGGCCTCCAACGATGCCACAGCAGGCGGGGCTATTCAGGCTCTGAGTGCCCAGGGACTGGCCGGTAAAGTCGCGATTTCTGGTCAGGATGCCGACCTGGCGGGCGTAAAACGCATTATCGCAGGTACTCAGACCATGACGGTCTACAAACCGATTACCGAACTTGCCAATACGGCGGCGGAAATTGCCGTTGAGCTGGGCAACGGTAAGCAACCTAAAGCAGATGCAACGCTGAATAACGGCCTGAAAGACGTTCCGGCTCGCCTGCTCACGCCAATTGAAGTCAATAAAGAGAACATTGACGCCACCGTTATTAAAGACGGTTTCCACAAGAAGAGCGAACTGTAATCCGGCGCTGCCCCTGCTCTGCGGGGGCGCATCACGTTGTACTGTTCTTCCCTCGGGTTATGTGGAGCAGTTATGCCTTATTTACTTGAAATGAAAAGCATCACCAAGCGCTTCGGCGCGGTGAAAGCCGTCGACAACGTCAGTCTCCGGTTGAACCCTGGCGAAGTGGTTTCGCTGTGTGGCGAGAATGGTTCGGGCAAATCAACGCTGATGAAAGTCCTGTGTGGGATCTACCCGCACGGCAGTTACGAAGGCGAAATTGTCTTTGCTGGTGAAGTCATCCAGGCGACGCACATTCGCGACACCGAACGTAAAGGCATCGCCATCATCCACCAGGAGCTGGCGCTGGTGAAACATCTCACCGTGCTGGAGAACATCTTCCTCGGAGCCGAGATTTCCCGCCACGGCGTGCTGGATTACGACACCATGACGCTCCGCTGTGAAAAGCTGCTGGCGCAGGTGAGCCTCAACATTTCACCGGATACCCGCGTGGGCGATCTGGGGCTGGGGCAACAGCAGCTGGTCGAAATTGCGAAGGCGCTGAATAAACAGGTCAGGCTGCTGATCCTCGATGAGCCAACGGCGTCGCTCACCGAACAGGAAACTGCGGTTCTGCTCAATATCATCCGCGATCTGCAAAACCACGGTATCGCCTGCATCTACATTTCGCACAAGCTGAACGAGGTAAAAGCCATTTCAGACACCATCTGCGTGATCCGCGACGGGCAACACATCGGCACGCGTGAAGCTGCGGGCATGAGTGAAGATGACATCATCACCATGATGGTGGGCCGCGAACTGACCGCGCTCTACCCGAATGAGCCCCACACTAAGGGCGATGAAGTGCTGCGCGTGGAAAACCTGACCGCGTGGCACCCCGTTAACCGCCACATTAAGCGGGTCAATAACGTTTCGTTTTCCCTTCACAGCGGCGAAATTCTTGGGATTGCTGGGCTCGTCGGTGCCGGGCGCACCGAAGCCGTGCAGTGCCTGTTTGGCGTGTGGCCAGGGCGCTGGGAGGGCACGATATATATAGACGGCCAGCCCGTGAGAATCGACAACTGCCAGCAGGCGATTGCCCGCGGCATTGCCATGGTTCCGGAAGACCGCAAAAAAGACGGCATCGTACCGGTCATGGCGGTGGGTAAAAACATCACCCTTGCGGCACTCGATCGGTTCTCCGGCGCGCTGAGCAGCCTGGATGATGCCGCCGAGCAGCAGTGCATCCTCCAGTCGCTTGCCCGGCTGAAGGTCAAAACCTCCTCACCGGAACTGGCGATTGGCCGACTGAGCGGTGGTAACCAGCAGAAGGCGATTCTGGCGCGCTGTCTGCTCCTCAATCCACGCATATTAATCCTTGATGAGCCGACGCGCGGGATCGATATCGGTGCCAAATACGAAATCTACAAACTGATTAATCAGCTTGTACAGCAAGGGATTGCCGTCATTGTCATCTCGTCTGAGTTACCCGAAGTGCTCGGCCTGAGCGACCGCGTGCTGGTCATGCACGAGGGGAAACTGAAAGCCAACCTGATTAACCAGAACCTGACGCAGGAGCAGGTGATGGAAGCCGCTTTAAGGAGCGAACGTCATGTCGAAAAGCAATCCGTCTGATATCAAAGTCGCTGTTCCGACGCCCGGCGCGTTCGCGGGGCTAAAAGCGCTGAACCTGCAGGTTTTCGTGATGATCGCGGCGATTATCGTCATCATGCTGTTCTTCACGTGGATGACGGATGGCTCGTACTTAAGCGCGCGTAACGTCTCAAACCTGCTCCGCCAGACCGCCATCACCGGCATCCTGGCCGTGGGCATGGTGTTCGTGATCATCTCTGCGGAAATCGACCTGTCGGTCGGGTCGATGATGGGTCTTCTCGGCGGCGTGGCGGCCATTTTTGACGTCTGGCTCGGCTGGCCGCTGCCGCTGACCGTGGCGGTGACGCTGGTACTGGGGCTGGTTTTAGGGGCCTGGAACGGCTGGTGGGTTGCCTATCGGAAGGTGCCATCGTTCATCGTCACCCTGGCGGGAATGCTGGCCTTCCGCGGGATCCTGATCGGTATCACCAACGGCACGACCGTCTCCCCGACCAGCGCGGCGATGTCGCAAATTGGCCAGAGTTACCTCTCGGACAGCATAGGCTTTACGATCGGCGTGGTGGGACTGCTGGCGTTTGTCGCGTGGCAGTGGCGTGGACGTATGCGCCGTCAGGCGCTGGGTCTTGCGTCGCCAGCGTCAACGTCCGTGGTAGGACGTCAGGCGCTGACGGCGGTCATTGTGCTGGGCGCCATCTGGCTTCTTAACGACTATCGCGGCGTTCCGACGCCGGTACTGCTGCTGGCGTTGTTACTGCTCGGCGGCATGTTTATGGCGACGCGCACCGCGTTTGGCCGTCGTATTTATGCCATCGGCGGCAACCTTGAAGCTGCTCGCCTGTCGGGTATTAACGTCGAACGTACCAAGCTGGCGGTTTTCGCCATTAACGGCCTGATGGTCGCTATCGCCGGGTTGATCCTCAGCTCGCGTCTGGGGGCAGGCTCTCCTTCCGCCGGTAACATCGCCGAGCTGGATGCTATCGCTGCCTGCGTCATCGGTGGCACCAGCCTCGCAGGCGGTATCGGTAGCGTGGCGGGCGCGGTCATGGGGGCATTTATCATGGCGTCGTTGGATAACGGGATGAGTATGATGGACGTCCCGACGTTTTGGCAGTATATCGTCAAGGGGGCCATTCTTTTACTGGCAGTCTGGATGGACTCTGCCACCAAGCGACGAGCCTGATAACCGCATTGTGACTTAACTGGGAAGCGAGCCATGTTTGAAAAGCGTCACCGCATTACGTTGTTATTCAATGCCAACAAAGCCTACGACCGTCAGGTGGTAGAAGGCGTGGGTGAATATTTGCAGGCGTCGCAATCCGAATGGGATATTTTTATTGAAGAAGATTTCCGCACCCGTCTGGAGAACATCAAAGACTGGCTGGGTGATGGCGTCATCGCCGACTATGACGATCCCATCATCGAGCAGCTGCTAACCGACGTCGACGTGCCGATTGTGGGCGTCGGCGGCTCGTATCATTCACCCGAACACTACCCGCCGGTCCACTACATCGCCACCGATAACCATGCCCTGGTCGAGGCCGCCTTTCTCCATTTAAAGGAGAAAGGCGTCCATCGCTTCGCGTTTTATGGTTTACCCGCCACCAGCGGCAAGCGCTGGGCCGTGGAGCGTGAACATGCGTTTTGCCAGCTGGTCGCGCAGGAGAAGTACCGTGGCGTGGTCTATCAGGGGCTGGAAACCGCACCGGAAAACTGGCAGCACGCGCAAAACCGCCTGGCGGACTGGCTGCAAACGCTGCCACCGCAAACCGGCATTATTGCCGTGACGGACGCCCGGGCCCGACACGTGCTGCAGGTCTGCGAACATTTGCATATCCCGGTGCCCGAAAAACTGTGCGTGATTGGCATTGATAACGAAGAACTGACCCGCTACCTGTCCCGCGTGGCGCTCTCCTCCGTAGCACAGGGCACGCGCCAGATGGGCTATCAGGCGGCAAAGCTATTGCACCGTCTGCTGGATAAAGAGGCTCTGCCGCTTCAGCGCCTGCTGGTTCCCCCCGTCCGCGTCGTTGAGCGTCGCTCAACCGATTATCGCTCCCTAAGCGACCCGGCCGTCATTCAGGCCATGCACTATATCCGCAACCACGCCTGCAAAGGGATTAAGGTCGATCAGGTCCTGGACTCGGTGGGCATTTCCCGCTCGAATCTGGAGAAGCGATTCAAAGAAGAGGTGGGCGAAACCATTCATGCCGTCATTCATGCGGAGAAGCTGGAGAAGGCCCGCAGCCTGCTTGTCTCTACGTCACTGTCGATCAACGAAATCTCGCAGATGTGCGGCTATCCGTCGCTGCAGTATTTCTATTCGGTGTTTCGCAAAGAGTATGACACCACGCCGAAAGAGTACCGGGATCGCCACAGCGAGGTGCTGATATAGAAAAGGAAACGCCTTCCAGTGGAAGGCGTTTTTTGAGATTACATATGGGCGGCAATTAAGCGCTGGTTATCCTGGTACATAGCGAACAGATAGTTGTTATAGCTATTTCCCTTCGTCGAATACCCTTTTAGCTTGTGAATCATTGCGCTGGCCGTTACTTCCTGATCCGCTTTACGCAACTGAGCGCGTGATTTACGGAACGATGAGTAGGCCGGGTGCGTATTAAGATTCACCGCGTAAGCATTCACGGAATCTTTTACTGATTCAAACTGAGAATAGCCCTTCACTTTGCCGGGCGCATTATTACAACGCCCTTTCGCACATTTCATGCCGAACAGGTTGTTGTTATTACGCGCCAGCTTAGACGTTCCCCAGCCGCTTTCGGCTGCTGCCATGGTCGCTACCATGCTGCCTGGGATAATGTCCACACGCTCAAGGAGAGCATTCCACGGTACGCGACGCGTGTTACCGTTCCAGCTCAGTTTGTAGCGCTTCGTGATGTCTTTCAGACGCGCGCGTTCAGACGGCGACCAGCGGCTATCGTACTGTTTTGAAATTAACCAGTTACGATCCGCCGTAATCGCGGCATTTTGACTTGTTATGTAAGGCATTACCGTCCGGAGAAACGCTTTTTTTCTTGGTGTTCCGGAAGGGTATTTTCGCAAATCAGGAAGTGAACTACTCTTTGCACTATTGCGAGAATACTCTTGTTTACTGCTAACCTTACTACTTGTCGTCTTTATTACGTGGGCTTTCTTACTCGTTGTATCCGTGTGCGTCTTCGCAAGCACCCCACCCGAAAATGTCGTGGTGAGTAACATGAGTATCGCGGCCCCATATCGTCGAATGGGAGTCGATATCATTAGGTCTCCTGGTCGGATGTAATCATCCCAACACCTTATTTTTTTCACAAATTTGAGAGCGGAATCTCAAATCATATCAAAAATAGACTTCAAGAGCACGTATAGAAATAGTCCAAATCCGAAACTATGTCACCTGAAACTTGCTCATAAAAACATCATTCCATGAAAATTGTGTGCGCTATCGCAGATAACCCCCTAATTTTGCGCGAGATCACTCATCCTCACGCATCCTCCTGGTAGAAAGCGATGGGGGATGAGTTTTTAACCACAACCTGATGGCACACTGGTCAAAAATGCCGCGACAGGAAAATGGAATGAAACGCACCGCATTAGCTTTTCTGATGTTACCCGCTCTGGCACATGCCGACTGGTCATCGCCGGGGTTTAACACATTTCGCGCCGAAGGCACCGGTGTTTTCACCAGCCAGGCAAAGCTTACGAAGGGTACGCGTCCTCTGACGCTGGGTTTTGACAAGACGTGCTGGCAGCCTTCGGAGGCGATAAAACTCAATGAGATGCTGTCGCTCAAGCCCTGCGACGGGTCTCCGCCGCAGTGGCGCCTTTTCCGCGACGGTGAATACCAGATGCGGATTGATACCCGATCCGGCACGCCCACGCTGTTGCTGACAATTCAGAGCACCGCAGAACAGCCGGTTGCAAGCGTTATCCGCCAGTGCCCGAAGTGGGACGGTAAACCGCTGACGCTGGACGTCAGCCATACCTTCCCGGAAGGCACCGTGGTGCGTGATTTCTACAGCAAACAGACCGCGACGGTGCAGAACGGAAACATAACCCTGCAGCCAGCCGCCAGCAGTGGTGGCCTGCTGCTGCTTGAGCGCGCCGAAACCGACAAACCAGCGCCATTTAGCTGGCAGAACGCCACCGTCTATTTTGTGCTAACCGACCGCTTTGTGAATGGCGACCCGGGCAACGACAACAGCTACGGTCGTCACAAAGACAGCATGCAGGAGATTGGCACCTTCCACGGTGGCGATCTCAAAGGGCTCGCCAGCAGGCTCGACTATTTACAGCAGCTGGGGGTGAACGCGCTCTGGATAAGTTCCCCGCTTGAGCAGATCCACGGCTGGGTAGGCGGTGGCACCAAAGGGGACTTCCCACATTACGCCTATCACGGCTACTACACCCAGGACTGGACGAAGCTCGATGCCAACATGGGCACCGAGGATGATCTGCGCCATCTTGTTGATGAAGCGCACAGGCGCGGCATTCGCATCCTGTTCGATATCGTCATGAACCACGCGGGCTACGCGACGCTTGCGGACATGCAGGAGTACCAGTTTGGCGCGCTGTATCTGCAGGGTGATGAGCTGAAAAAGACCCTGGGCGACCGCTGGACGGACTGGAAGCCGGGCGCGGGCCAAAGCTGGCATAGCTTCAACGATTACATCAACTTTAGCGACAAAGCCGCATGGGAAAAATGGTGGGGCAAGAAATGGATCCGCACCGACATTGGTGATTACGACAACCCCGGCTTCGACGATTTAACCATGTCGCTGGCGTTCCTACCTGATCTGAAAACGGAATCCACCGCCCCTTCCGGATTACCCAACTTTTATCAGCACAAGCCCGATACCCACGCGAAAGCCATCCCGGGATATACCCCGCGCGACTATCTCACCCACTGGCTCAGCCAGTGGGTGCGCGACTACGGCATTGACGGTTTCCGGGTGGATACCGCGAAGCACGTCGAGCTTGCGGCCTGGCAGCAGTTAAAGGACCAGGCTAGTCAGGCGCTGGCCGCGTGGAAAGGGGCCAACCCGGACAAAAAGCTCGATAACGCACCGTTCTGGATGACCGGCGAGTCCTGGGGCCACGGAGTGATGCAAAGCGACTATTACCGCCACGGTTTCGACGCAATGATCAACTTTGATTATCAGGAGCAGGCGGCAAAAGCGGTGAATTGCCTGGCCGATATGGATCTCACCTGGCAGCAAATGGCGGAAAAGCTGCAAAGCTTCAACGTGCTGAGCTATCTCTCCTCCCATGATACACGCCTGTTCCGCGAAGGAGGCCAGCGCGCTGCGGAGCTGCTCCTGCTGGCACCGGGCAGCGTACAAATCTATTACGGTGATGAATCCGAGCGTCCGTTTGGCCCGACGGGGTCTGACCCGCTGCAGGGTACACGCTCGGATATGAACTGGCAGGACGTGACGGGCAAGCAGGCCTTAACCGTCGCCCACTGGCAAACGCTGGGCCAGTTCCGCGCCCGCCATCCGGCGATCGGTGAAGGCAAGCAAACCACGCTTTCGCTGAAAGAGGCGTACGGCTTCGTGCGCGAGCACAAGGGCGATAAGGTGATGGTGGTATGGGCGGGTAATCAATAATTATCCCCCCTCACCCTGGCCCTCTCCCCACATGGGGAGTGAGCCGGGGGTGAGGGGTGAAACCCACCAGAACTATTCACTACAAAAATCCCTCTCGGCCATACAAAACAACAAATCCGACCACATCTCCCGATTTGCACCAGCACAGTGCTAGCGTTATGGTTACCCACTTTCAAAATAAGCTCGATAGAACACCTGCTATGACGTTTTCACTTTTTGGCGACAAATTCACCCGCCATTCAGGCATTACTCGCCTGATGGAGGACCTCAACGACGGGCTGCGCACACCGGGCGCCATCATGCTCGGCGGCGGAAACCCGGCGCAAATTCCGGAGATGACAACCTATTTCCAGACGCTGCTCGCGCAGATGCTGGAAAACGGCAAAGCGACCGATGCGCTCTGCAATTACGACGGTCCGCAGGGTAAAACCGAGCTACTGACTCTCCTTGCCAAAATGCTGCGTGAAGAGCTGGGCTGGGATATCGAACCACAGAATATTGCACTAACAAACGGCAGCCAGAGCGCGTTTTTCTACTTGTTTAACCTCTTCGCAGGGCGTCGTGCCGACGGCACCACCAAAAAGGTGCTGTTCCCGCTGGCACCGGAGTATATCGGCTATGCTGATTCCGGCCTGGAAGAGGATCTGTTCGTCTCCGCGCGCCCGAACATCGAGCTGCTGCCGGAAGGCCAGTTCAAATATCACGTCGATTTTGAACACCTGCATATTGGTGAAGAGACGGGGATGATCTGCGTATCGCGCCCGACGAACCCAACGGGCAACGTGATTACCGACGACGAACTGATGAAGCTGGATGTCCTGGCGAACCAGCACGGCATCCCGCTGGTGATCGACAATGCCTACGGCGTGCCGTTCCCGGGCATTATCTTCAGCGAAGCACGTCCGCTGTGGAACCCGAACATTGTCCTGTGCATGAGCCTCTCCAAGCTGGGTCTGCCGGGCAGCCGCTGCGGTATCATCATCGCCAACGAGAAAATCATCACCGCCATTACCAATATGAACGGCATTATCAGCCTTTCACCAGGCGGTATCGGCCCGGCGATGATGTGCGAAATGATCAAACGCAACGACCTGCTGCGTCTGTCTAATGAAGTCATCAAACCGTTCTATTACCAGCGCGTTCAGGAGACGATTGCGACGCTTCGCCGCTACTTACCGGAAGAACGCTGCCTGATCCACAAACCTGAAGGCGCGATTTTCCTGTGGCTGTGGTTTAAGGATTTGCCGATCACTACAGAACTGCTTTATCAGCGACTGAAAAAGCGTGGCGTGCTGATGGTGCCGGGCGATTACTTCTTCCCGGGTCTGGATAAGCCATGGCCGCACACCCACCAGTGCATGCGCATGAACTACGTGCCCGATCCGGCAAAAATCGAAGCGGGCATCAAAATTCTCGCCGAAGAAATTGAAAAAGCGTGGCACGAAGGCAGCCAGTAACACGCTACCCCTCACGCACGTTAAAACCCAGCTCTTTTGATATCGCCTCTGCCGTTTCGCGCAGAGGCTTGAGCAGGTTTTTCTCGCCAACCTGCTTCATGCGGGACGTCGACAGCGAAATGGAGATCGCATACGGCACGCGACCATGAATATCAAACACCGGCACGGCGATACAGGAGACACCCAGCTCGTTCTCTTCTTTATCCATTGCCATGCTGCGATCGCGAATTTCCGCCAGCTCATCGTACATAGCACTCAGTTCAGTGATGGTATTGCGCGTCAGCGGTTGAATCTGTTCCTGATGGCTTTGCCAGTAGCTGGCCACGTAATCCTGATGACCAAAGGCCATATAGATCTTGCCCATTGCAGAGCAATAGAGCGGCATATGCTGGCCGATGTAAGCACGCGTACGCAGCATGCCGGTTGTCGGCTCGAGCTTATAAATTAGGATCGCGTGGTCATCTTCCCGACTGGAAAAGTTCACCGTTTCGCCAGTGGCAATGTTCAGCGCCTCAAGATGCGGGGCCGCCACGTGAATAATGTTGAGCGATGACAGCGCCTTTTGCCCGACAGCAATGAATTTAGTGGTCAAACGATAGCTGCCCGCCGCTGGCGCCGGGGTAACGTACCCGCACGACTGCAGTCCCTGGAGTAACCGGTGGACGGTGCTCTTATTCAAACCTGCCAGTTCCGATAAATGCGCAAGCGGACACCCGTTCGGGTAGTTGCTGAGGATCTCAATCAGCATCAGGCCGCGAAACAGGCTCTGGCTGCCCGCTGGCCTCTCTTTTTCCTGCGTTATTTCGCTCTCTTTCATGCTCATCAAATCGCTCCTTTTTATCGCGCTCCTGATGGTAGCGCAAAGTGTGGTTTAGTTCACGATCTCAACAGAAAAAACGCAACCAGTTGATTTTAATGATTTTTGAAAAACGTGAATGTCGTTGATCTGATAAAAATTGATCGCTATATTTGAAATCAGATTTCGCATAGTGAAATTTAACGATAAAAAAGCGTTCGCACTTGCCCCTAAAAAACAGGAGAACAGGGATGAAAGTGACCTTCGAAGAGTTGAAAGCGGCGTTCAATCGGGTTCTGCTCGATCGCGGCATAAAAGTGGAGACTGCCGATGCCTGCGCAGAGATGTTTGCCCGCACCACCGAGTCCGGTGTCTACTCGCATGGCGTAAACCGCTTCCCGCGTTTTATTCAGCAACTGGATGCGGGTGACATCATCCCTGATGCCCAGCCACAACGGGTGACCTCATTGGGTGCCATCGAACAGTGGGATGCCCGACGCTCCATCGGCAACCTGACGGCGAAAAAGATGATGGATCGCGCCACCGAACTGGCATCCGACCACGGTATCGGCCTGGTGGCGCTGCGTAACGCCAACCACTGGATGCGCGGCGGCAGTTACGGCTGGCAGGCGGCTGAGAAAGGTTACATTGGAATTTGCTGGACCAACTCCATTGCAGTAATGCCTGCGTGGGGATCAAAAGAATGCTGCATCGGCACAAACCCGCTGATCGTCGCTATCCCGTCGAATCCCATCACCATGGTCGACATGTCGATGTCGATGTTCTCCTACGGCATGCTGGAAGTGAACCGCCTGGCCGGGCGCGAGTTGCCTGTAGATGGCGGCTTTGATGACGAGGGCAATCTCACCCGGGAGCCTGGCGTGATTGAGAAAAACCGCCGTATTCTGCCGATGGGCTACTGGAAAGGTTCAGGCTTATCCATCGTGCTCGACATGATCGCTACCCTGCTCTCTAACGGCTCTTCCGTCGCAGAAGTGACCCAGGACAACAGCGACGAATATGGCGTATCGCAGATCTTTATCGCTATTGAAGTGGATCGCCTGATCGACGGGCCAACCCGCGATGCCAAACTGCAACGCATCATGGACTTCATCACTACCGCCGAACGCGCTGATGAGAATGTTGCCGTTCGTTTGCCGGGACATGAATTCACGCGTCTGCAGGAAGAGAACCGTCGCAACGGCATAACCATTGACGACAGCGTATGGGCGAAAATCCAGTCTCTGTAAGGAGGGGATGATGATATTCGGACATATTTCGCAGCCCAATCCGTGTCGCCTGCCGCTGGCGATTGAAAAAGCGCTTCATTTTCTGCGCACCACGGATTTCACCACCCTGGAGCCAGGCGTGGTGGAAATTGAAGGCCGCACTATTTTTGCTCAGGTGCTCGACCTCACCACAAAGGATCAACACGAAAACCGTCCTGAAGTGCACCGCCGCTATCTGGATATTCAGTTTCTGGCCTGGGGTGAAGAGAAAATCGGTATCGCTATTGATACCGGCAATAACAAAATAAGCGAATCATTACTGGAACAGCGAGATATTATTTTTTATCACGACAGCGAAAATGAGTCGTTTATAGAAATGGCACCTGGCAGTTATGCCATATTTTTCCCGCAGGATGTTCATCGTCCTGCCTGTATTAAAAACAAGGAAACGGTAATTCGTAAAATTGTGGTGAAAGTGGCAATCAGCGAATTATTGTAATTTTCTGACGAATACAGGAACGCGAAATGGCCAACACCGGTTTTATTATTGGTGCGTACCCCTGCGCACCCTCGTTTCACCAGAAAGGGGAACAAGAAGAACAATCCTTCTGGCGGGAACTTTCCGACACACCGTACATACGCGGGCTGGAACAACCTTGCCTGGAAAACCTTCATCCTTTCGGTGACGAGTGGCTGTTCCGTCATACGCCGGACGAGTGGCAAATCGTGGTCACGGCGGTGATGGAAACCATGCGCCGTCGTGGCACGAACGGCGCATTTGGTCTGGCATCAGCAGACGAAGAACAACGTAAAGCATGCGTTGAATTTTACCGGCATCTGCACCAGAAAATTGACGCTGTAAATGTGCGTTTTCCGGGAAAAGTCATAGCCCTGGAGATGCAGGCGGCGCCGCAGGCCGGGAATGCATCCGTCGAACAGGCCACCGAGGCATTCTCCCACTCAATCCGCGAAATTGTGAGCTGGAACTGGTCCTGCGATCTGGTGCTGGAACACTGCGATGCCATGACCGGACCTGCACCGCGTAAAGGGTTTTTACCCTTAGAACAGGTGCTGGAGGTGGTAAACGGAACCGACATCAGCGTCTGCATCAACTGGGCACGGTCGGCCATTGAAGGCCGTAATTCCACCGTTCCGCTTGAACACGTTCAGGCCGCATGTAAAGCCGGAAAATTGGGCGCGCTGATGTTCTCTGGCACCACCACACGCGGCGAATATGGCGACTGGCAGGATCTGCACGCGCCGTTTTCTTCGTTCTGTGCCGACAGTTTAATGACGACTGAACAGGCTACATCACTCTTTACTGCGGCGAGCGCCGCAACATTGAAATTCTCCGGTATTAAATTACTGGAAATAAATGCTAATGCTGATGTCAGCCATCGCATCGCCATTTTGCGTGACGGCATTAGCGCTATGAATAAAGCGACACAATAAAAATAAAAACATATTCCGATTACATTCACAGAGACATTAACTATGAATATTTCAACGAATGCTCTACATGCGGATATTCCGCGCCAGCGCTGGCTAAGAATCATTCCACCTATTCTTATCGCCTGCATTATTTCTTACATGGACCGCGTAAATATCGCCTTTGCGATGCCCGGAGGTATGGATGAAGAACTGGGTATTTCCGCCACCATGGCAGGCCTGGCAGGCGGGATCTTCTTTATCGGCTATCTGTTCCTGCAGGTTCCGGGCGGCAAGATTGCTGTTCATGGTAGCGGCAAGAAGTTTATCGGTTGGTCCCTGGTCGCCTGGGCAGTCATCTCAGTCCTGACCGGTATTGTCACTAACCAGTATCAGTTGCTGGTGCTGCGCTTCTTACTCGGCGTGGCGGAAGGCGGGATGCTGCCCGTTGTGTTAACGATGATAAGCAACTGGTTCCCGGATGCCGAACGTGGCCGCGCCAACGCGATTGTGATCATGTTCGTGCCGATTGCCGGGATCATCACCGCGCCACTTTCCGGCTGGATTATCACCGCGCTCGACTGGCGCTGGCTTTTTATCATTGAAGGTTTGATGTCCATAGTGGTGCTGGTGCTGTGGGCGTTCACCGTTTACGACCGTCCGCAGGAAGCACGCTGGATCTCAGAGGCCGAGAAAAACTATCTGGTGCAAACGCTGGCCGCTGAACAGCAGGCCATCGCCGGAAAAGAGGTGAAAAATGCCTCATTGAGCGCCGTGCTTTCCGATAAAACCATGTGGCAATTAATCGCCCTGAACTTCTTCTACCAGACCGGGATTTACGGTTATACCCTTTGGCTGCCCACCATCCTGAAAGAGTTGACGCACACCAGCATCGGCCAGGTTGGGGTGCTCGCCATTCTGCCTTACATCGGTGCCATTGCGGGGATGTTCCTGTTCTCTACGCTTTCTGACCGCACCGGCAAGCGCAAGCTGTTTGTCTCCCTGCCGCTGATTGGCTTCGCACTTTGCATGTTCCTCTCCGTGGCGCTGAAGGCAAACACCTGGCTGGCCTATGCCGCGTTGGTCGGCTGCGGATTCT
The DNA here is from genome assembly GCF_014930485.1 of Enterobacter cloacae complex sp. P47BA. Taxonomy (NCBI): domain Bacteria; kingdom Pseudomonadati; phylum Pseudomonadota; class Gammaproteobacteria; order Enterobacterales; family Enterobacteriaceae; genus Enterobacter; species Enterobacter cloacae complex sp. P47BA. Next base: position 24,864 of record NZ_JADBRF010000020.1, read on the forward strand.
TCCTGCAGTCCGCCGCTGGGGTGTTCTGGACGATTCCTGCACGTCTGTTTAGCGCCGAGATGGCAGGCGGTGCGCGCGGTGTGATCAATGCGCTTGGTAACCTCGGCGGATTCTGCGGCCCTTATGCGGTAGGCGTACTGATAACGCTGTACAGCAAAGACGCGGGAGTTTACTGCCTGGCGATTTCTCTGGCACTGGCTGCGCTGCTGGCCCTGCTGTTACCAGCGAAATGTGATGCCGGAGCAGAACCCAATCCCACGGTGAATCCGCATAAACGTGCGGCCTGATGCCCTCACCCAACCCACTAAACCGAACCGTAGGCCGGGTAAGCGAAGCGCCACCCGGCGAATAAGTGAGATGAAGATGAGTGAAAAAGAGCCCTTCTGGCTGGGTATCGATTGTGGCGGTACTTATCTGAAAGCCGGGTTATACAACCGCCAGGGAAAGGAAGTGTGTATCGAACGTCGCTCGGTTGCCACGCTCAGCCCACGCGCAGGCTATGCGGAGCGGGATATGCACCAGCTCTGGCAGCACTGCCACGCTACCGTCGCCACGCTGCTCAAACGTTCAGGCGTAGACGGAGAGCAGATCAAAGGCGTCGGCATTTCTGCTCAGGGCAAAGGACTGTTTCTACTCGATAAACAGGATCGGCCCCTGGGCAACGCCATGCTCTCTTCTGACCGCCGGGCGCTGGAGATTGTGCAACGCTGGCAGCAGGACGGCATTCCAGAAAAACTCTATCCGCATACGCGCCAGACGCTGTGGACCGGGCATCCGGCCTCGCTTCTGCGCTGGGTAAAAGAGAATGAGCCTCAGCGCTTCGAGAAAATTGGCTGCGTGATGATGGCGCACGATTATCTTCGCTGGTGCCTCACCGGCACCAAAGCCTGCGAAGAGAGCAACATTTCGGAGTCCAATCTCTACAATATGAATACCGGCCAGTACGACCCACAGCTCACACGCTGGCTCGGTATCAGCGAAATTGACGGCGCCCTGCCGCCGATTGTCGGTTCAGCAGAAATTTGCGGGGAAATCACCGCTCAGGCAGCCGCCCTGACCGGTCTCGCGGCGGGTACGCCCGTCGTTGGTGGACTGTTTGACGTGGTTTCCACCGCGATCTGCGCCGGGCTACACGACGAACACACGTTGAATGCCGTAATGGGCACCTGGGCCGTCACCAGCGGGATTGCGCATGGCATCCGCGACAGCGAGCCGTTCCCCTACGTCTATGGCCGCTACGTTCATCCGCAGCAGTACATCGTTCACGAAGCCAGCCCGACTTCCTCCGGCAATCTTGAGTGGCTCACCGCGCAGTGGGGCGATATGTCATTCGATGAAATCAACCATGCCGTCGCCGGTCTGCCAAAAGCCGGAAGCGATCTGATTTTCCTGCCCTTCCTCTACGGCAGCAACGCGGGTCTGGAGATGACCAGCGGTTTCTACGGCATGCAGGCGCTACACACCCGCGCACACCTGTTGCAGGCGGTTTACGAAGGCGTGGTATTCAGCCACATGACCCATCTTAACCGCATGCTTGAGCGCTTTACCGAGGTGCAGGCACTGCGCGTCACGGGTGGCCCGGCCCATTCGGACGTGTGGATGCAGATGCTTGCGGACGTCAGCGGTCTGACAATTCAATTACCCCAGGTAGAAGAGACTGGCTGTTCCGGTGCCGCGCTGGCCGCACTGGTCGGTACAGGCACCTATCCCGATTTCCACACGGCGCAACGCGCCCTTAAACATGACATCCGGGTGATTGAACCCGACATGAACGCCCATGCGGCCTATCAACGCAAATATCACCGCTATCAGTTACTGATTTCAGCATTACAGGGCTATCACGCCCAGGTTAAGGAGCACGACCTATGAGCCGACCATTACTGCAGCTGGCGCTCGATCACACCTCACTTCAGGCCGCGCAACGCGATGTTGCCCTGCTTGTGGATCACGTCGATATCGTCGAAGCCGGTACCCTTTTATGTCTGACCGAAGGACTAAGCGCCGTCCGCGCGCTGCGTAAACAGTGCCCGGAGAAAATTATCGTGGCGGACTGGAAAGTGGCCGATGCCGGGGAGACGCTGGCAGAACAGGCGTTTGGCGCGGGCGCGAACTGGATGACCATTATCTGCGCCGCTCCGCTGGCCACCGTTGAGCGAGGCCACGAGGTGGCACTGCGCTGCGGGGGAGAAATCCAGATAGAGCTCTTTGGTAACTGGACGCTGGACGACGCGCGCGCATGGCAACGTATCGGCGTAAAACAGGCGATATACCACCGGGGAAGAGACGCGCAGGCCAGCGGTCAGCAGTGGGGCGAGGCGGATCTCGCCAGAGTGAAAGCCCTCTCAGATATCGGTTTACAGCTTTCGATTACCGGCGGCATCACGCCTGCCGATCTCCCCCTGTTTAAGCAAATCAACGTCAAAGCGTTTATCGCCGGGCGCGCGCTGGCGGGCGCGGATAATCCGCCGCAGGTGGCACAGGCATTCCATTCGCAAATCCGCGATATCTGGGGAGCGTAACCATGCGTCAGCATCCGTTAGGTATTTATGAAAAAGCGCTGCCGAAAGATCTCTCCTGGCCGGAACGCCTGGTCCTGGCGAAGAGCTGCGGATTCGATTTCGTTGAGATGTCGGTTGATGAAACCGACGAGCGTTTATCGCGCCTTGAGTGGAGTACCACGCAGCGCGCCTCTCTGGTTGAAGCGATGCTGGAAACCGGGGTGTCTATCCCTTCTATGTGCTTGTCTGCCCACCGTCGCTTCCCGTTTGGCAGCCGCGACGAAACGGTGCGCCAGCGCGCCCGTGAGATCATGACCAAAGCCATCAGGCTGGCACGCGACTTAGGTATTCGCACCATTCAGCTTGCGGGTTATGACGTCTATTACGAAGAGCACGATGAAGGTACTCAACAACGTTTTGCCGAAGGACTGGCATGGGCCGTCGAGCAGGCCGCCGCCGCACAGGTGATGCTGGCGGTCGAGATCATGGATACCGCATTTATGAATTCCATCAGCAAGTGGAAAAAGTGGGACAACATGCTCGCCTCGCCGTGGTTCAGCGTTTACCCGGACGTTGGCAACCTGAGCGCGTGGGGTAACGATGTTACCGCCGAGCTGACGCTGGGCATTGACCGCATTGCGGCTATTCACCTGAAAGATACCCAACCCGTTACCGCGCAAAGCCCCGGACAGTTCCGTGATGTACCGTTTGGCGATGGCTGCGTCGATTTTGTCAGCGTGTTTAACACGCTGAATAAGCTGAACTATCGTGGCGCGTTTCTGATTGAAATGTGGACCGAAAAAGCCAAAGAGCCGGTGCTGGAGATTATCCAGGCACGCCGCTGGATTGAAGCCCGTATGCAGGAAGGAGGCATGACATGTTAGAACAACTCAAAACCGAGGTACTGGCGGCAAACCTGGCGCTGCCAGCCCACCAGCTGGTGACCTTTACCTGGGGCAACGTCAGCGCAATAGATCGCGAAAGCGGCATGATGGTCATCAAACCGTCCGGCGTGGAGTACGACGTGATGACGGCGGAGGATATGGTGGTGGTGAACATTGCCACCGGCCTGGTGGTCGAAGGCAGTAAAAAACCCTCCTCTGACACACCAACCCATCTGGCACTGTATCGCCGTTATCCGGAGATTGGCGGCATCGTACATACCCATTCCCGCCACGCCACCATCTGGTCGCAGGCGGGACAGGATTTACCCGCCTGGGGCACGACACACGCAGACTATTTCTACGGAGCGATCCCCTGCACGCGGCTGATGACCACGGCAGAAATTGCCGGGGAATACGAATACCAGACGGGCGAAGTGATCATTAAAACCTTCGAGGAGCGCGATCTCAGCCCAATGCAGGTCCCGGCGGTACTGGTTCACTCCCACGGCCCGTTCGCCTGGGGCAAAGACGCTGCCGATGCGGTCCACAATGCCGTCGTGCTGGAAGAGTGCGCCTATATGGGCCTGTTCTCACGCCAGCTCGCACCACAGTTACCGGCTATGCAGCAGGCGCTGCTGGACAAGCATTATCTGCGCAAGCACGGGGCGAACGCCTATTACGGGCAGTAATCAACCGGAATTAATATGCTCCTTACAGTACCGCCGTTTCCAGACGGCGGGGGTTAACCCAGTATGCTTCGAGAATATCTGCCGGAAATATCCCACGTCGTTAAAGCCGCAGCGCGCTGCGACCTCGGTTAATGACGCAGCGTCGTTGAGCAGGAGTTTTTCCGCCGCCCTGACGCGCTGGCGATGTATCGCCTCCGTCAGGGTTAAATGGAAAGTCCGGCGAAAGACGCGCCCGAGATAATCTGCATTACAGTGCAACGCTTTTGCCAGCTGCGAGGTGGATATCGGTAAATGAAACTGCGTGCGAATAAGCTGTTTTGCCTTCCATGCCATCGCCGCGCCGGCCTGATCTGCGCTGTCTTCATATCCTGAAGAGTTCGACACCTGCTGTAAAATCAATAATAAAATCATCTCCAGCGCCAGGCTACGCCGTAATTTCTCCTGCTCGCTGAGAAATTGACGAAAGAGCGCAATCACATATTCCGCATCCCTTACGCGGCAGTGTTGTTCTATTGCCAGAGGAGCAGCGTTGGGTAACGTTGGATCTTGCGGCTCCACCTCAAAATGCAGCCAGTAAAAGCGCAGGTCCGCCGGGAAATCCTCCACGCCCACATGCCGACGCTGCGGCCAGAGCAACAAACTCTCTCCCGCATTGACATCAAAAACATGATTTTCTTCCTGGATCGTTAAAGTCCCTTTTTCGACAAAAATAATCTCCCACGATGTTAATTTTCGCGCAGGGTGGCGGCCCACTCCGCGGGAGATAAATAGCCCGCCATTTTGAACCTTAACCGGAAGCTCTATGGATAATTCGAGCATGGATATTCACCATTCCGCTTTTATTGTCGTTAATATTCGACTTACCCGTTGATTATTAATCAATATTAAAATATCTGTCCGATCGGAATCACATTTTTATCATCAGGTCGGAATCGTCACCTTTTTATACTTTTCCCTTCCCTTGTTGGCCTTCCCGTTCGATGCAGAATAAAGAGGTACCCAGCATAAATACGATAATAAATTCGATCTCCGAGGAGTTACTTCATGACTTCCACACCGATTACAGACGCAGACGCTGCAAAACAGAAAGTCGATGACCGGCTGTCCGTCCGCGAGAAAATGGGCTACGGCCTGGGCGATGCGGGCGGCACGGTGATTACCTGCCTGATCATGAACTTTCTGACCTTTTTCTATACCGATGTATTTGGTCTCACCCCTGCGCTGGTGGGCACGCTGTTTATTGCCCTTCGCGTGTTTGACGCCATTTCCGATCCGGTGATGGGCGTCATTGCTGACCGCACGCAGAGCCGCTGGGGCCGATTTCGTCCCTGGCAGCTGTGGGTCGCCGTCCCAATAGGCATTATCGGCGTAATGACCTTCACCGTTCCGGAAGCCAGCATGGGCGTGAAAATCGCCTGGGCGTTCGGCACCTATTTGCTATTGTCCGTGGGCTATACCGCCATCAACGTGCCCTACTGCGCGCTGATTAACACCATGACCACCCGCCACAACGAGGTGATCGCCTGCCAGTCCTGGCGCTTTGTGCTGTGCGGCGTGGCGGGCTTTCTGGTCTCCGTTGGCCTGCCGTGGCTGGTAGCGGAGCTGGGTCAGGGCGATACCGCGAAGGGTTATCAACTGGGCGTTGGCGTGCTGTGCGCTATCGCCGTGGTGATGTTCTTGTGCTGCTTCTTCTGGGTTCGCGAACGCGTTCCGCTGGCGCTGATGGGCAAATTCACCCTGCGCGAGCACCTGGCGGGCCTGCGTAAAAACGATCAGCTGCTGCTGATGTTGTTGATGTCGTTTCTGCTGATCAACGTCTTCAACATTCGCGGCGGTGGATATATGTACTTTATCACCTACGTGCTTCAGGGCAGCACGGCGTACACCTCGCTGTTTTTCACCATGGTGACCTTTGCCGCTATTCTGGGCGCGGTGATCGTCAGCCCGCTGTCGCGCCGTATTGATACCGTCAAACTCTACTACTACACCAACCTGGTGCTCGCTGCGCTTGCGGTGGGCATGTGGTTTCTGCCGGGTGGCCCGGCGCACCAGACGCTATGGCTGATCGTCATTTTAAGCAACGGCGTGATCCTGGGCTTCACCCTGCCGCTGCACTTCTCGCTAATGGCCTTTGCCGATGACTACGGCGAGTGGAAAACCGGCGTGCGTTCGTCGGGCATGAACTTCGCCTTCAACCTGTTTTTCATCAAGCTTGCGTGGGCGTCAAGCGCCGGGATTATCAGCCTGGTGTTTATTGCCGTGGCCTATCAGCCAGGCGCGGGCAACCAGACGCCAGCCTCACTGCAGGGCATTACCGCCATGGAGACGCTGCTGCCTGCCCTTTTCCACCTGCTGCTGGCGGTCGCTATCCGCTGGTGCAGGCTTAATAACCCTGTGATGTCGCGCATTTCCACCGACCTGCGCCAGCGTCACGTACCGTCCTGAGGAGAACGCTATGTCCATAATGGAACCCGACCTGCACCAGCTGAAAATCAACGATCCGTTTCTCGGGCAATATCAACGGCTGGTCCGTGACGTGGTGATCCCTTACCAGTGGGATGCGCTTAACGACCGCGTGGCGGAGGCCGAACCCAGCCACGCCATCGCCAACTTCCGCATCGCGGCCGGGCTGGAACAGGGGGAGTTTTACGGGATGGTATTTCAGGACAGCGACGTGGCGAAATGGCTCGAAGCCGTGGCGTGGTCGCTGTGCCAGAAGCCGGATGCAGCACTGGAAAAAACCGCCGACGAGGTGATTGAGCTGGTCGCGGCGGCGCAGTGTGAAGATGGCTACCTCAACACCTACTTCACGGTAAAAGCCCCCGAGGAACGCTGGACGAATCTGGCCGAATGCCACGAGCTGTACTGCGCCGGGCATATGATTGAAGCGGGCGTGGCGTATTTCCAGGGAACCGGAAAACGTCGCCTGCTGGACGTGGTGTGCAGGCTGGCGGACCATATCGACAGCGTGTTTGGCCCGGGAGAAACACAGCTACACGGTTACCCTGGTCACCCGGAAATCGAGCTGGCGCTGATGCGGCTGTACGACGTCACGCAGGAGCCGCGTTATCTCAATCTGGTGAAATACTTTATTGAAGAACGCGGCGCGCAGCCTCATTTCTACGATAGCGAATACGAGAAGCGCGGCAAAACATCTTACTGGAACACCTATGGTCCGGCGTGGATGGTCAAGGACAAAGCCTACAGCCAGGCGCATCTGCCCCTTGCAGAACAACAAACGGCCATCGGCCATGCCGTGCGTTTCGTCTATCTGATGGCGGGCATGGCGCATCTGGCGCGCCTGAGCAACGACGAGGGGAAACGCCGGGACTGTCTGCGGCTGTGGAACAACATGGCGCAGCGCCAGCTGTACATTACCGGCGGGATTGGCTCGCAGAGCAGCGGCGAGGCGTTCAGCAGCGATTACGATCTGCCCAACGATACGGTGTACGCCGAAAGCTGCGCCTCAATCGGCCTGATGATGTTCGCCCGCCGGATGCTGGAGATGGAGGCAGACGGCCACTACGCCGACGTGATGGAGCGCGCGCTGTACAACACGGTGCTGGGCGGGATGGCGCTGGACGGTAAGCATTTCTTTTATGTCAATCCACTGGAAGTGCATCCGAAAACGCTGGCCTTTAACCATATCTATGACCACGTGAAGCCGGTGCGTCAGCGCTGGTTCGGCTGCGCCTGCTGCCCGCCGAATATCGCCCGCGTGCTGACCTCGCTGGGGCACTACATTTATACCGTTCGCCCGGATGCGCTGCTGATAAACCTGTACGTGGGGAACGACGTCGCCATTCCGGTGGGCGATAACGCCCTACAGCTGCGCATTAGCGGTAACTATCCGTGGCAGGAGCAGGTGAAGATCGAAATCACTTCGCCGGTTCCGGTCACCCACACGCTGGCACTCAGGCTGCCGGACTGGTGCGCGGAGCCTGCCGTTTCGCTGAATGGCGAAGCCATTACCGGTGAAGTGTCACGCGGATATCTCTACCTCTCCCGCTGCTGGCAGGAAGGCGACACCCTGACCCTGACGCTACCGATGCCGGTCCGCCGTGTGTACGGTAACCCCCAGGTGCGCCAGCAGGCGGGTAAAGTCGCGCTACAGCGCGGGCCGCTGGTTTACTGCCTGGAAGAAGCTGATAACGGCGCCAACCTGCATAACCTCTCCTTGCCCCGAGATAGCGAGTTCCGGGTGTATGAAGGCAAAGGCATTTTCGCGCATAAGATGCTGATACAGACAGAAGGGATTGGGTGTCACATGAAGGAAACGGATGCGCTGTGGCAGTACGACCGCTCGCCGGTAGTGCGCCAGCCCCGTACGTTGACCTTTATTCCCTGGTTTAGCTGGGCTAACCGGGGAGAAGGGGAAATGCGGATATGGGTGGATGAAGCATAAATAAGGGTAATACTAATTTTCATAATATATAATATTTTTATCGAGCTCGGTGATGCCGAGCTCTGTGATTTATTATCAATCGAAAGACAATGTGATCTAACCCTCGGTATTGTTTTTTTTGGTGTCCATCATCTCAGCATACCATTGTCTAGTACACATTTTAGTGTTATTCCATAAAGACACACAGCTAAAAATAAGGATATCCCATGGAATTCACTGAAAGATTAAATGCCTTATCAAATAAAATAAAACAACAAATTGATGTAATAAATACTGAAGAAGGAACAAAAACTGCATTTGTAATGCCATTCATTCATAATGTCCTGGGCTACGATGTTTTTGATCCTTCAGAGGTAACACCTGAATTTGTCTGTGATATTGGCACAAAAAAAGGAGAAAAAATCGATTACGCCATAATGAAAAACAATGACGTACAAATACTTATTGAATGTAAAAAAATTGGCGAACCATTAAATATAAATCATGCGTCGCAGTTATTCAGATATTTTCACGTAACAAACGCAAGGATTTCAATTCTTACCAATGGTCAAAATTATAAATTTTTCACTGACCTTGACGCACCAAACAAAATGGACGAAAAACCATTTTTGGAAGTCGATCTACTTGATATTGACGAAAATATAATACCTGAATTAAAGAAACTAACTAAATCTTCATTTGATCTCGAATCAATTATCAATGCTGCTGGTGAGTTAAAATATGTTAGCCAAATCAAAAAAATCCTTCACTCTCAGCTTAATAATCCCGAAGATGATTTTGTGAAATTTTTTGCATCCAGGGTTTATGATGGAATTCTGACGCAAAAAGTCAGAGATTCATTTTTAAATTTAACTAAAAAGGCTGCAAGTCAGTACATAAATGATCAAGTTAATGAGCGACTTAAGTCTGCCATTACGGGTATAACCCCAGCGATTACCGAAACATCAAATGAGCCATCGCATATTGAAGAAGATGACCATAAAGATGAAAGCGATGTGATAACAACGCTAGAGGAACTTGAGGGATATCATATTGTTAAAGCAATTACCAGAGCAGTACTAGAGGCACCACGTATCACTCACAGAGATACCAAAAGCTATTTTGGCATTCTTGTTGATGATAACAACCGCAAACCAATTTGCCGATTGCATTTTAATCGTACGCAAAAATACATCGGACTTTTCGACATAGAAAAAAACGAAACACGTCACCCTATATCGACAGTCGATGATATCTATTCCTTTGCAGATATCCTTAAAGCAACAGCGGCTCTATATAATTAATTTTTACCCAGGCAGCACGCGACGTGCTGCCTCAGCCAGAAATGCGCTTCGATTACCGAACTGAGGATGCTCGCTGACAAAGGAATCAATCTGTACCAGCAAACGTCGAGGCATCGTGATGTTGATACGCTCGGCTCTGCCGTCAAACTGCTTCATATTAATATCCACCAGCAACCATTGCCCGCCCGTGAAGTCGTCAGGGTGATTTTCAAGGTGCACTTCGACATTCCCCGGAAGAGGCAATGCTTCATCCATTTCAAACAGCTCTTCGAAGTGCGCGGTGAGCGCCTCACGTGCATCCTGAAAAGCGTCGTCCAGGGAATCACCTGCAAAAAAACAGCCTGGAACGTCAGGAAAAAAGCCGCTGGCGCTACCGTCGGTGTCAGAATGAATGTAAGCCGGATAAAACATAACTACTCCTGATATCAGTGTTTAATTCCCGCCTGCCGCCATATCTGCGCGAGCGTGCCCGGTTTAATATCCTTCTTAGGATGTGGGACAGTAACCAGCCCTTTCTGTTCGGGATGGCGAAACTGATGATGGCTTCCTTTCGTTCTGACACATTTCCAGCCGTGGCCGATCAGAACGGTAATGACATCCGCACTTTTCACATCCCAGTCCTTCCATGATTATACACATGATACACACCTTTACTATCGGGTCGAATCACATTAGCGCATAAGGAACATCAGTGCAGCCGTGTTTTGGCGGAACAGGAAGAAGCATCGAGAAATGAAAAAGGAATACGTTGTATTGCAGATAAAAATGCAGGCAAGATCGTAGGCCGGGCAAGGCAACGCCGTCGCCCGGCTTTACCGCATCAGAAGCGCCAGGTCAGGCCGGTCATTAGCGCGAAGCTATCATCGCGGTCGATCATCGGGCTGTTCTTCACGTCATCAGGCAATACGGTGTAGACCGCGCTGGCGTTGAGGTACAGCTTCTGGGTTAACTGATATTTAGCTACCAGACCAACGTAGGGCGTCCAGCTGTCACCAGCGGTGTATTGATCCAGCCCTGAGCGGCGTGACTCGCTGCCGGATACGCCGTAGTAGTAGTCGTTATAGCTCTCGTCGCTGTAAAAAACACCGACAGAAGGCGTCAGGGTCAAACGCTCCATCCTGATTGGACGGAAGTAGGATACCTCGCCCACCACGCCGCCGCTTTCATCCGTGGCATCGCCTGAGACCGCCACTTTCAGAGAACCCCAGCTTTCGTGGCGGTAGTACGCACCGCCGAGGAACGCAGAGGCTTTACGCTCATCAAGCTGCTTCATCTGGTGGTCGTCGTTATCATCCGGATCAAAATGCAGCGGCATCCAGGATGCGGTCAGGCTGAGTTCATTTTTTGCGTCTTTCCACAGGATCCATCCGCCCGTGGTCTGGCGAACATAGAAACGATCGCTCTCATAGCTAATTAACGGCACCGCAGTGGTATTTTCGTTATAGCCTTTATAAGGAGACTCATTAAATACGGCCCCCGCGCCAAGTGAAAAGTCACCGGCCATTGCAGAAGAGGTTGCAAATAACGTGGCAGCAATCAGTAAATTGTATTTAATAGTCATGTGAAGTAATCCATTTATACGCCAAATAAGCGGGGCGAATAATAATGGTTACAAATTTGCCTGTGCAACGCTGCAGTTTATATAATATTATATATAAAACCATATAGATGGGTGCGCATGATGAATAAATTACAGCTAAAGCCACGCGAGTTAAAAATAATCTCCGTCATCGCAGCCACCCACAGCATTGGTGATGCCGCCGCCCTGCTGGGCATGGCGCAAGCCAACGTCAGTAAATATCTCTCGGATTTTGAAACGCGGGTTGGGCTTAAGGTTTTTGAGCGCACGACCCGCCAGCTCGCTCTGACGCAGTTCGGTGAGGCGTTGCTCCCTTATATTGACGCCACGCTGGACAAAAACACGCAACTTATTAATTTCATTGCCGATTATAAGCATGAAAAGCGTGGGAAAGTCACGATTTACGCCCCAACGGGCATTGTGACCTATCTCGCGCGCCACGTGATCCACCAGATAAAGGACATCGGGGACATTCGCATTTCCCTGAAAACCTACAACCTGGACCGCAACGAATATTCAGAAGGTGTGTCCTTCCCGGATGACTGTGATATTTTAATTACCTATGCTCAGCCAAAAGATGAAAGTCTGGTCGCCAGCGTATTAACAAAATATTCCGTCACTGCATTCGCAACCCAGGAATATTTAAATAAACATCCTTTAACCGGACCTGAAGATTTAATTAATCACTCCTGTATTCTGATCGACTCCATGCTGGTCGATGACGCCAACATCTGGCGTTTTCGCATGCATGGCAGTGATGATGTGCATGATTATCGGGTAACCGGAAACTATATTTGCGACAATACCCAGACGGCCCTGGAGTTGGCAAGAAATAATCTTGGCATTGTGTTCGCGCCGAAAGAAAGCCTGAAGAAGGAATTAACGCAAGGTACGTTGGTCCCCTGTTTCCCGCATCAGGAAGAGTGGTGGCTCGATCTGACCGCCATCTTCCGCAAGCGCGAATATCAGCCCTGGCGCGTACAATATGTTCTGGATGGTGTCCTCAACTGCCTGCGCCAGCAAATTGCTCAGGCCGTCCATGGACGGCCTGAACTGGGCGATTAGAACAGCCCCAGCGGTTTATCGGAGTAGCTGACAAGCAGACATTTCGTCTGCTGGTAATGCTCCAGCATCATCTTGTGCGTTTCACGCCCGATGCCCGACTGCTTATACCCGCCAAATGCCGCGTGAGCCGGATAGGCGTGGTAGCAGTTGGTCCATACGCGCCCCGCCTGAATGCCTCTGCCCATTTTATAGGCCAGGTTGCCGTTACGGCTCCAGACTCCCGCCCCCAGGCCATACGGCGTGTCGTTGGCAATCTCCAGCGCCTCCTCCATCGTTTTGAAGGTAGTCACCGCCAGCACCGGTCCGAAAATCTCCTCCTGGAAGACGCGCATGTTGTTCTGCCCGAACAGGATCGTCGGCTCAAGGTAATACCCTTCCTGCAGATCCCCGCCGAGCACCTTACGGCGACCGCCGGTCAGGATATCCGCCCCTTCCTTCTTGCCGATATCGATGTAGTTGAGGATAGTCTCCAGCTGGCCATGCGAGACCTGCGCCCCCATCTGCGTAACGTTATCGAGCGGGTTACCACTGCGGATAGACTCGACGCGGCGAATGGCCCGCTCCATAAAGCGCTCGTAGATGGACTCCTGCACCAGCGCGCGGCTTGGGCAGGTGCAGACTTCGCCCTGGTTAAAGGCAAACAGCGCAAACCCTTCCAGCGCCTTGTCGAAGAAAGCGTCCTCTTCCTCCATCACGTCCGCGAAGAAGATGTTCGGGGACTTCCCGCCCAGCTCCAGGGTCACCGGAATAATGTTTTGCGTGGCGTACTGCATAATCTGCTGGCCCACTTCCGTCGACCCGGTAAACGCCACTTTAGCGATCCGTTTTGAGGTGGCCAGATATTCCCCTATCTCACCGCCCGCGCCGTTCACCACGTTAATCACCCCCGGCGGCAGAAGATCGGCAACAATTTCCATCAGCAGCAGGACAGAGAGCGGGGTTAAACGCGCCGGTTTAAGCACAATGCAGTTCCCGGCGGCCAGCGCGGGCGCCATTTTCCAGCTCGCCATCAGCAGCGGGAAGTTCCACGGAATAATTTGCCCGACGACCCCCAGCGGCTCGTGGAAGTGGTACGCCACGGTGTCGCTATCTACCTCGCTTATTCCTCCCTCCTGCGCGCGAATACAGGAGGCAAAATAGCGGAAGTGGTCGATAGCCAGCGGCACGTCTGCCGCCATCGTTTCCCGGATCGGCTTGCCGTTATCCCAGGTTTCCGCCGTCGCCAGCAGCTCCAGGTTCTGCTCCATCCGGTCGGCGATTTTGAACAAAATGGCCGCGCGCTCCTGAACGGAGGTATGGCCCCATTTATCTTTCGCTTTGTGCGCCGCATCCAGCGCCAGATCGATATCCCGCTTGCCGGAGCTGGCAATCTCGCACAGCGGCTGGCCGGTAACGGGCGTCAGGTTGGAATAGTATTCGCCGTCGACGGGGGCCACCCAGTCGCCGCCGATAAAATTGTCATAACGGGGCTTCAGCTTGAGGGGAAAACCATACTCGCCGGGCTGGATACGCGAAGAGGGAGGATTGTTTGTCATGACCGTCTCCTTGCTGTTGGTGTACAACAAGGGTAGTCCCGGCTGGCGGTTTTCTCGCCAGTGGGTGACGGGTTTACGAGCCGTATCACGGATTACCGTACTTTACGTTTCGTTCCTGCCACTGAGCCATACTTAACAGCTCAAGGGCTCATGAGGAACGATGCGATGCAGCTGTTTATCGGTTTTGACGTAGGCGGAACCCACATCAAACACGGCGTGATTGATGAAAATGGCAAGGAGCTGACGACGGACGAGTACGATACTCCTGAGGATAAAAACACCTTCAAAAAGAAGTGGAAAGCGGTAGTTGAAGCGTATCAGGACGAACACGACATCGTCGGTATCGGCGTGAGCTTTCCCGGCCATATTAACCACCACAGCGGCGAAGCGGCAAAAGCGGGCGCGCTCGACTATCTCGACGGCGAAAACCTGTGCGAACTCTTCGCCGGTCTGACCGATCTTCCCGTCACCGTGGAAAACGACGCCAACTGTGCGGCGCTGGGCGAGCGCTGGCAGGGCGCGGGTAAGGACTACGAGCATTTCGTCTGCATCACCATCGGCACGGGCATCGGTGGCGGGATTGTAATGGAAGGCGATCTTTATCGCGGGTCGCATTACCGCGCCGGCGAATTTGGCGTGCTGCCCGTGGGTAATAACGGCGAACCCATGCATGACGTGGCGTCGGCCAGCGGCCTGATGAAAGCCTGCCGCCGCGCGCTGGCCGTATCAGAAGAAGAGATGCCTGACGGCGAGGAGCTGTTTAAACGCATGGAGAGCGACGTGCATCTGCGTGAGGCCATTGAGGAGTGGGCCCATTGCCTCTCGCGCGGCGTTTACAGCGTAATCTCGATGTTCGATCCACAGGCAGTGCTGATTGGCGGCGGGGTAAGCGAGCAGGAGAAAATCTATCTCCTGCTCGATAAGTACCTGCAGCGATTCGAGGAGTGGGAGGCGCTCAAGGTGCCCATTTTGCCCTGCGAGCTGGGTAACCAGGCGGGGAGGCTGGGCGCGGTATGGCTGGCTAAGCAAAAACTCTCCCGCCGCACGTAGCGCTCAGGGGAACAGCTGCGCGTCGCGAAGCAGATGGTCATTACCCCGGCGACGCGTAAAACCGATGCGGTTGAAATATTCCAGGATCTGGATCGCCAGCTTGCGGCCAACGTTCAGCCGGTCGCGGAAATCGGCTGCGCAGGTGGAGCCGCGCGCCTGATCCAGTTCGCGGATCAGGTTAGCAAACGCCACAATGCGATCGTTACGGTAATAACGATCTTTCACGATCGCGACTATCAGCCCCTGCTGCGCCGCATGGCGCAATACCTGGCGCATCATCTGCTCGTCGGTATTCGTTTCACGCGCCAGATCGCGAACCCACCAGGGTTCATCGCCAAACAGCGAGGCCACTTTTTGCCAGATTGCCTCCTGCTCTGCGGTGAACCCGGCTTTGTGATCCGGCAGATGCAGCCAGCCGTGATGGCTTTTAATCACCCCGCTTTCGCGCATGTTTTCAATCAGCAGCAGCACCAGCGCATCGTCTTCCATCGGCAACGCCATGCGTCGCAGACGCTCACGACCAGGACCGGGTTCATCCTGATGCTGTTCATGGTAAGTGGCGAGCGTGTTCAGGATCTTACGCTGCCAGTTTGCCGCAACCGGCGCATCGAGCAGGCTGTTGCCGGCCTGAATAAAGCCCGGCTGTTGGGTCAGCTGATGCAACCCTTCACCGCTCAGCTGGCGTGCCCATGCAAAATCACTCAGGCTCACGGCCCCGCGCTCAAGATGCACCCGCAGCGCGGCGTTATCATCCTGAGCCTGTGCAAGCGCAGCCAACCATTGCAGGTATTCAGGCTTACGCTTGCCGCGTCGCGGCGGGTTCAGCGTCACTACCCGCGCCCCGGCCAGCGTTTCCCGTGCGGAAATGTCCCGCAGTACCAGACGGTCGTTATCCGCCAGCCAGAGCGGCGAATCAAAAACCAGTTCGGCAAGATCGTTTTCCAGCAGGGACACGCGCCCGGTGATATGGCTGGCCGCGTGGTGAATATGCAGCGGCTGCCATTGGGTCAGCGGGACGTTTGTCTGCAGGGAGACGATGACGCGTTCAGACGGCTCGGGCGGGGCGTCGGCCAGCAGCCAGTCGCCGCGGTTAAGCTGCTCTTTTTCCGCATCCCCGGCAATGTTGAGCGCGATCCGCTGCCCGGCGTGGGCGTGCTCCGCAGGCTGATTTTGCGCATGTAAGCCGCGCACGCGCATCGGTTTATTAACGCCCGTCAGCCATAGGCTATCGCCCACCTTCACTTCACCGCTTAACGCCGTACCGGTGACCACCAGCCCCGCGCCTTTGACGGTAAACGCCCGGTCAATCGCCAGACGGAAGCGGTGATGGCTGGCGTGGTCTCGCGACGAAAGCTGCTGCAAATGGTAGTGAAGTTCGCCGATACCGCGCCCTTCTGTCGCTACGGTGACAAAAAGCGGTGCATCGGCAAAACCATATTCCCGTAAGGTCGCCTGCACCGCTTCGCGCACCTCGCTGACGCGCGCGTCGTCAACGCGATCGGCTTTAGTCAGCGCCACGGTCAGCTGCGGGTTGCCTGTCAGCTGGAGGATCGCCAGATGCTCACGGGTTTGCGCCATCACGCCGTCATCACAGGCCACCACAAGCAGGGCATGATCGATGCCCCCCACGCCCGCCAGCATGTTGGAAAGAAATTTTTCATGCCCCGGAACATCAATAAAGCCCAGCACGCGGCCATCGGGCTGGGGCCAGTAGGCATAGCCAAGATCGATGGTCATGCCGCGCTTTTTCTCTTCCGGCAGACGATCGGCGTTTATGCCGGTAATTGCCTGCAGTAACGTGGTTTTTCCGTGGTCGACGTGACCGGCGGTGGCAATAATCATTTCAACAACATCTCCAGAAATCGCTCTTCATCTTCAAGGCAGCGCAGATCCAGCCACATGCGGCCGTCGTAAATCCGTCCGATAACCGGCGTCGGCAGGCCACGCCAGCGCAACGACAGAGCCTCAAGGCGGCTACCGCGCCCGTCACGCGGGGTGAAGGTGAGCGCTTGACTCGGCAGCCTGTCTACCGGCAGCGAACCGCTGCCAATTTGCGACTGGCAGGGCTCAATGCGAACGTCAAAATCGGGGTAGTGCGGGGCAACGCGCGGCAGCAACAGTTCGGCCTGGGCGCGAATCGAGGCGGCATCCCGGCTTAACAGACGCAGCGTGGGCAGGCGGTCAGCCAGTTTTTCCGGATGGAGATAGAGCCGCAGCGTCGCCTCCAGCGCGGCAAGCGTCATTTTATCGGCGCGCAGGGCGCGTTTGAGCGGGTGCTGCTGCAGCTGCGCAATCAGCTCGCGCTTGCCGACGATAATTCCGGCCTGCGGCCCGCCCAGCAGTTTGTCGCCGGAAAAGCTGACCAGGCTCACACCCGCCGCAATCATCTCTTGCGGCATCGGCTCTTCAGGCAGCCCGTACTGGCTGAGATCCACCAGCGAACCGCTGCCGAGATCGGCAATCACCGGAATATTCAGCTCGCGCCCAATCGCCGCCAGCTCGGCCTCTTCAACCGTTTTGGTGAAGCCTTCAATATGATAATTGCTGGTGTGGACCTTCATCAGCAGGGCGGTGTTTTCATTCACCGCCGCGCGATAATCTTTCGCATGGGTACGGTTAGTCGTACCCACTTCATGCAGCGTGCAGCCCGCCTGGCGCATCACGTCCGGGATGCGAAACGCCCCGCCAATCTCCACCAGCTCGCCGCGGGACACCACCACCTCTCTGCCGCTCGCGGTCGCCGCCAGCATCAGCAGCACCGCCGCCGCGTTGTTATTCACAATGCAGGCATCTTCCGCACCGGTTAGCTGGCAGAGCAGATCCGCCAGCGCGCGATCGCGATGCCCGCGCCCGGCGCCGTCCAGATCGTACTCCAGCGTCACCGGCGAGCGCATGGCCTGCACGACCGCAGCCACCGCCTCTTCCGCCTGCTGGGCGCGTCCCAGGTTGGTGTGCAGCACGGTCCCCGTCAGGTTGACCACCGGGCGTAACGCGCTTTGCGCCTTCTCACCCAGCCGATGCTCAACTTCCTGCTCCCACGCTGCACACCAGTCGGGCAAGGCGTTTTCGGCCTGGATATGGCCTCGGGCTTCATCCTGAAGCAGACGTAACATCTCCACCGTCGCGGTATGGCCGAAGCGCTCAACGGCAGCGTGAATGCGGGGCTCGCGAAGAAGTCGGTCGGTCGCGGGGATCTGGCTGTACAGCGAATGATGAGTAGTCATGAAAGCGCCTGGCGAGTAAATATCTTCCCCCCTCCCGACGGGAGAGGGAGTTAACATGTGGAGGGATTGTACCGCCTCCGACGCCGAAGTGTTATAACCCGCGTCAAGCCTTTGGCGGTTCGGTGCGGGCAAAGCTCTCGCGGCTAAAGAGCGTTTCTGCGAGTTTCACCAGCAGCGGACGGTCAACGCACCAGCCAGGGGACACCCGGCGGAAGTTGAGATAGCCGATGGCGCAGGCGATGGCGATGGTTGCCAGGTCCAGGCTGTCGGTGTGGATCTTGCCCTCCCGGATAAGCTTTTCGCACATATCCAGACTGCGGCTGATTTTTTCCCGCTGGCGCAGCAGTTCGCTTTCTGACTGCTGGGCGGCGGGCCTTGCCTGCTCGCGAACGGAGGTGAGTGCTGCATCCATAATGCCGTCGGCCAGGGCTTCAATTTGCTTCACCGCCAGCGCCGCTTTAGGGTCAGACGGCAGCATTGCCGGGGCGACGCCCAGCAGCTCGATATACTCCGCAATAATGGGGGAATCGAACCAGTATTCGCCCTCGTCCGTCACCAGCGCCGGAACTTTCCCCAGCGGGTTATACTGCGCGACGCCGTTTTCGGCGTTGTAGGGCTGTTCATTAACGAATTCAAATTCAATCCCTTTCTCCAACAGGAGAATCGAGATTTTTCGCACGAAGGGACTGGTGTAGCTACCGATGAGTTTCATTGCCTGATCCTTGATGCCGGGAAAAAGTCAGTATGGATCAAGCGATGAAAAAAGGGCAGATATGCGTGTCGCATTCCCGCCCCGGAAGGATTAGTGATCGAGATAGAGGTAGTGCATCCAGCTGGTCATACGCAGCAGCACTTTACGCATCACCGAGACGTGGGCGAAATGATCCGAATAGACCGCCACCTGGGCATAAATACCGTCCGGCAAAGCATCGACGTCGGCGTTAGGCTCCAGTTCAATCAGCGCCTGTACCCCATCCGTACCCGGCGCAACGGTCAGTGCCTGCAAGGCACCCTGCGCCTGATACGACCCGCCTGGCACCACAGGCAGAACGCTGGTGAGCTTACCGGTGAACACCTGGCCCGGCAGCGCGTTAAATACCACTTCCGCTTCATCGCCCGGCTTCAGACGCAGCAGCGAGTTCTGACGGAACTGGGCCACAATCTGGCGCTTCTGTTCAGGAATGAAGACCATCACCGGGCGCAGCGGCAGCGCGGCGGCATAGGTTCCCGGACGAATCAGCACCTGGGTGATATAGCCATTGCTCGGCGCGCGCACCACGGTCTGATCGAGGTTGTATTTCGCTTCAGCAAGCTGGGCGCGTAACGAGGCAATCTGCGACTGCTCGCCGTTCACCATGCTGTCCAGCTGGCTTTGAATCTGCGTCTGTTCAGCAACAGAGCCTTTCACCATGGCATCCTGCGCCAGATAGTTCTGCCGCGCGTTATCAATATCGCTTTCAGAGAACGGATTCACCTTCGCCTGGCTGCCTTTGAGGTAGCGCTGATAATCTTTATATAGTCGATCGCGCTCAGCGGAGACGCGTGTCGTATTGGCAACCGCTTCCGAAAGCTGCGCTTTCAGAGTGTCGATATTGTGTGTTGCGGTCACCAGGTCCGCCTTCAGTCTGTCGACGCGCGCCTGATAACGGCCCGGATCCAGTTTAAATAACACTTCGCCTTTTTTAATGAGCTGGTTATTTTTATCGGTCACTTCACTAACCACCCCCGTGACCTGCGGCGTAATCGGAATAGAAATAACCGCTTTTTGCGCCGTAAAGGTATACGGATGGTTATAGTTCATTAGCAGAATGAGTCCGGCAACAATAAACACCCCGCCTAACGTCGCGGTAGCAAGCGTCCACTGATTTACCGGAATACGGAATATTTTAAAGATTGCCCAGGCAAATGCCACATAGGTCAGAATAATCAACAGATCCATGATTAGCGCTCCAGCGTGTTTTTATCATCAGAGGGCTGAACCGCTGCCAGCTTGTGTTCTAACTCGGCCACGCGTTTGGCCAGCGCATCCATCCCCGGAACCTCATCAGGCTTAGTAATGTGGTTCTGCATGCCCCAGCCGCGATCTTCGCGGTACAGCGTGGCCCAAATCCACAGGAACGGCCAGATGGCATGGAGCGTAAACAGGCTTATCCAGCCTGCCGTATGAATAGCATCGGCATGGGGATGATTACGCTTTTTAGCCATATTATAGGGGATGTCATGGATGGCGATGATTCCGTAAAAAAGAACCAGAAATACAAAAATCAACACGCCCAGCGCAAAATAGTTGAGAAACATAGTCTCCTCACTTAAACAACGTCAACTCATTACATTAATAAAACAGCACGCAGCCTAATTAATTTATTTTTAAATTTAAAAGGCACACTGATTATTTCAGAGCCGGGGAGTATCGGTTTTTATAATATCTCCACGCAAGTTTATAAGCGTGTCAAAATATATCCTGAATAATAATATACTCAACCTTACATTATGAGCGTAATTCAGGTTTCAACTTTCCGCCATACTACATATGAAAACTGTTTTATTAGCTTTCCGTGTTACTCGAGGCCGTCCTGACGCCGATCGCAGTCGGAGAAATCCGCATAAAAATATTTTGTGAAACCAGTCACAATCCAGAAACAAACCCGCAAAAACAAAATGTGATATCAATCACATAAAGAGGTGGTTTTTGCTCTATTTTTCGCCATCGTATTTTTTTTACTCACCTATTTTGTGACTCAGGTCACTTCATTCAACGCCACACCCCCTACATTTACGTGACATGCATCACACAAAATTCCGCTGTCTGGACAGTTGAACGATTCAGTGCCAGATTTCACAGCATCAGAACAGGGTCCGGCTACCTCTGCCGCCTCATTAACAATAAACCTCGGGCCGCAAGCCTAAGCGTAAACAGAAGAAGGGGTGTTTTATGTCATCCGATTTCAAGATCAAAGTTCAAAGCTTTGGTCGTTTCCTCAGCAACATGGTGATGCCAAATATCGGCGCGTTTATCGCGTGGGGTATTATCACCGCATTGTTCATTCCGACAGGGTGGTTGCCTAACGAAACGCTGGCGAAACTTGTTGGCCCAATGATTACCTATCTCCTGCCGCTGCTCATCGGTTATACCGGTGGTCGTCTGGTGGGCGGTGACCGTGGTGGCGTCGTGGGTGCCATCACAACCATGGGCGTGATCGTCGGTGCGGATATGCCGATGTTCCTCGGTGCGATGATTGCCGGTCCTCTGGGCGGCTGGGCGATTAAGAAATTCGACGTCTGGGTTGATGGCAAGATCAAGTCCGGCTTCGAAATGCTGGTGAACAACTTCTCTGCGGGCATCATCGGGATGATCCTCGCGATTCTGGCGTTCCTCGGCATTGGTCCGGCTGTTGAAGTGCTGTCCAAACTGCTGGCGGCGGGCGTTAACTTCATGGTAGCGCACGACATGCTGCCGCTGGCGTCTATCTTCGTTGAACCGGCGAAAATCCTGTTCCTGAACAACGCCATTAACCACGGTATCTTCTCGCCGCTAGGTATTCAGCAGTCTCACGATCTCGGTAAGTCCATCTTCTTCCTGATTGAAGCGAACCCGGGTCCAGGTATGGGCGTTCTGCTGGCGTACATGTTCTTTGGTCGCGGCAGCGCGAAGCAGTCTGCTGGCGGCGCGGCTATCATCCACTTCCTGGGCGGTATCCACGAAATTTACTTCCCGTACGTGCTGATGAACCCACGTCTGATCCTGGCCGTTATCCTCGGCGGTATGACTGGTGTGTTCACCCTGAGCGTGCTGGGCGGCGGTCTGGTCTCCCCTGCTTCTCCAGGCTCTATCCTGGCGGTGCTGGCGATGACGCCTAAAGGCGCGTACTTCGCGAACATCGCGGCGATCTGTGCGGCGATGGCGGTCTCCTTCGTGGTCTCTTCTATCCTGCTGAAAACCAGCAAGGTGAAAGAAGACGACGATATCGAAGCGGCAACCCGTCGTATGCACGACATGAAAGCCGAATCCAAAGGTGCGACCCCGCTGGCGGCTGGCGATGTTTCTAACGACCTGAGCCACGTGCGTAAAATCATCGTTGCCTGCGACGCCGGTATGGGTTCCAGCGCAATGGGTGCCGGCGTGCTGCGTAAGAAAGTGCAGGATGCGGGTTTGACCAATATCTCTGTGACCAACAGCGCGATTAACAACCTGCCGCCGGACGTTGACCTGGTTATCACGCACCGCGATCTGACCGAGCGCGCTATGCGTCAGGTACCGCAGGCACAGCACATCTCGCTGACCAACTTCCTGGACAGCGGCCTGTACACCAGCCTGACCGAACGTCTGGTTGCCGCACAGCGTCACGAAGACAACGAAGTGAAAGTGCGCACCAGCCTGCAGGACAGCTTCGACGAGAGCAATGCTCACCTGTTCAAACTTGGTGCGGAAAACATCTTCCTCGGCCGTACCGCGACCAACAAAGAAGAAGCGATTCGCTTTGCCGGTGAGCAACTGGTGAAAGGCGGCTACGTTCAGCCAGAATACGTTGACGCAATGCTGGAACGTGAAAAACTGACCCCAACCTACCTGGGTGAATCCATCGCGGTTCCGCACGGTACGGTTGAAGCAAAAGACCGCGTGCTGAAAACGGGCGTGGTGTTCTGTCAGTACCCTGACGGCGTGCGCTTCGGTGAGGAAGAAGATGACATCGCTCGTCTGGTGATTGGTATTGCCGCACGTAACAACGAGCATATTCAGGTGATTACCAGCCTGACCAACGCGCTGGATGATGAGTCCGTCATCGAGCGCCTGGCACAAACTGAAAGCGTTGAAGAAGTTCTGGCCCTGCTCAACAAATAGCAGCGCCTCTTCCCTCTCCCCTTCGGGGAGAGGGCTAGGGTGAGGGGGAAACGTTCCTCACCCCAGCCCTCTCGGGTAAAAACATTGATGAAGGTTAACACTATGAAAGCATTACATTTTGGCGCAGGTAATATCGGTCGTGGCTTTATCGGTAAACTGCTGGCAGACGCGGGCATTACCCTGACATTCGCCGATGTGAATCAGGTGGTTCTGGATGCCCTGAATGCCCGTCATAGCTATCAGGTTCATGTGGTGGGTGAAAACGAACAGGTTGAAACCGTCTCTGGCGTCAACGCGGTCAGCAGCATCGGCGACGACGTGATTGACCTGATCGCCAGCGTTGATCTGGTGACCACCGCCGTGGGTCCGGTGGTGCTTGAACGTATTGCTCCTGCGGTCGCGAAAGGCCTGACGAAGCGTAAAGCACAGGGCATTGAAACACCGCTGAACATCATCGCCTGTGAAAACATGGTGCGCGGCACCACGCAGCTGAAAGGTCACGTTATGGCGGCCGTGGCTGAGGAAGATAAAGCCTGGGTTGAAGCGCACGTCGGGTTTGTGGATTCCGCTGTAGACCGTATCGTTCCGCCGTCCGAATCCGCCACCAACGATCCGCTGGAAGTCACTGTTGAAACCTTCAGCGAGTGGATCGTCGATAAAACTCAGTTCAAGGGCGCGCTGCCGACCATTCCGGGAATGGAACTCACTGATAACCTGATGGCATTTGTCGAACGCAAACTCTTCACGCTGAACACCGGGCATGCTATAACCGCGTACCTCGGAAAGTTGGCCGGTCATCAGACCATTCGCGACGCGATCCTCGATGAGCAGATCCGCGCGGTGGTGAAAGGGGCAATGGAAGAGAGCGGCGCGGTGCTGATCAAACGCTACGGTTTTGATGCTGATAAACACGCGGCATATATCCAGAAAATCCTCGGTCGCTTTGAGAACCCGTATCTGAAAGATGACGTTGAGCGCGTGGGCCGTCAGCCGCTGCGTAAGCTGAGCGCGGGCGACCGCCTGATCAAGCCGCTGCTGGGCACGCTGGAATACGGTCTGCCGCACGCCAACCTGTTGAAAGGAATTGCTGCCGCGATGCACTACCGCAGCGAGCAGGACCCGCAGGCGATTGAGCTGGCTCAGCTGATTGATGACAAAGGCGCGCAGGCTGCGCTGGCGCAGATTTCCGGTCTGGACGCCAGCAGCGACGTGGTTGCGGAGGCGGTTAACGCATACAACGCAACCAAATGATGCAGAATCCGGCGCAGGTAAGCCTGCGCCCGAATAACAGATTGTCAGATATGCAGGCAATAATGGAACAAACCCAGGCCTTTGAAAATCGTGTGCTTGAGCGTCTGAATGCTGGCAAAACCGTACGAAGTTTCCTGATTGCCGCCGTCGAGCTGTTAACCGAGGCGGTGAATATCCTGGTGCTTCAGGTGTTTCGCAAAGACGACTACGCGGTAAAGTACGCTGTAGAGCCGTTACTGGACGGAGACGGACCGCTGGGCGATCTGTCGGTGCGTTTGAAGCTGATTTATGGTCTTGGCGTGCTCAACCGCCAGGAGTATGAAGACGCTGAATTGTTAATGGCGCTGCGCGAAGAGCTCAATCATGACGGTAATGAGTACACTTTTACCGATGATGAGATCCTGGGGCCGTTCGGCGAGCTGCACTGCGTCACCGCCCTGCCTCCTGCTCCCCATTTTGATAACAGCGACCCTGAACTGTACGCGATGCAAAAGCTGCGCTATCAACAGGTTGTCCGTTCCACTATGGTCCTCTCCCTGACTGAGCTGATTTCTAAAATCAGCTTAAAAAAAGCGTTTCAGAAGTAAGCCCGTTCACATTGGTGTATCCTTCCCTGTAAATTCCCCGTTTTCAGAGTTATTTGTCATGAAAGAAGTCGAAAAGAACGAAATTAAACGCCTGAGCGACCGTCTGGATCTGATCCGTCACCAGATGGCCGGCCTGTCTCTGGTTGATTCCGCCGAGAAATATGCCGAGCTGGAAAAAGAGTCCGCGAAGCTGGAAGCGGAAATCGAGCGCCTGCGCGAAGTGAAAGGCCAGAAGCTGAGTAAAGAAGCGCAGAAGCTGATGAACATGCCGCACCGCCGCGCGATCACCAAAAAAGAGCAGGCCGACATGGGCAAGCTGAAGAAAAGCGTCCGTGGTCTGGTGGTGGTGCACCCGATGACCGAGCTTGGCCGCGAAATGGGCCTGAAAGAGATGACGGGTTTTTGTAAGACCGCATTCTGATTTCATGCCGGGTGGCGCTGCGCTTACCCGGCCTACTCTTTTCCCCTTCGCGTGAATTGGTCCAACCAATAGCGCAATCAATCCTCCCCCGGTTCACAATTCCATTATTTGCGCTCACAAAACCATTGCCACTCCATAACATCTGGTTAACCATTCATTGTCATTAACCCTACAACACAATATTGGCAGGACCACTTTTACACAGTTTGTGACGCAGAGTTGAGCGGAGACTCACCCGCAGCACAGGCTGTCTGGTCCCCAGGAGACCTGCATGAGCCTCTGGCAACAAAACTACGACCCGGCCGGCAATATCTGGCTGTCGAGCCTGATCGCATCGCTACCGATCCTGTTCTTCTTCTTTGCGCTGATTAAGCTCAAGCTGAAGGGCTACCTCGCCGCGACGTATACCGTTGCCATCGCCCTGCTGGTGGCGCTGTTCTTCTACAAGATGCCGGTCGATCGCGCGCTGGCCTCCGTGGTGTATGGTTTCTTCTACGGTCTGTGGCCGATTGCGTGGATCATCATCGCCGCCGTCTTTGTCTACAAGATCTCGGTCAAAACCGGGCAGTTCGACATTATTCGTTCGTCGATTCTCTCCATCACCCCGGACCAGCGTCTGCAGATGCTGATTGTCGGCTTCTCCTTCGGGGCGTTCCTTGAAGGCGCGGCAGGATTCGGCGCACCGGTGGCGATCACCGCCGCGCTGCTGGTCGGGTTGGGCTTTAACCCGCTGTACGCCGCTGGCCTGTGCCTGATTGTGAACACCGCACCGGTGGCGTTTGGCGCGATGGGGATTCCGATTCTGGTGGCCGGACAGGTGACCGGGCTGGACAGCTTTGAGATCGGCCAGATGGTTGGCCGCCAGCTGCCGTTCCTGACCATTATCGTGCTGTTCTGGATCATGGCGATTATGGACGGCTGGCGCGGCGTGAAGGAGACCTGGCCTGCGGTGATGGTGGCAGGCGGTTCGTTCGCGATTGCCCAGTATCTCAGCTCAAACTTCCTCGGCCCGGAACTACCGGACATCATCTCTTCCCTGGTGTCGCTGGTCTGTCTGACGCTGTTCCTGAAACGCTGGCAGCCGGTGCGTATCTTCCGCTTTGCGGACATGGGCGCGTCGCACGTGGATCAGACCCTCGCCCGCACGGGCTATACCGCAGGACAGATCGTCCGCGCCTGGTCGCCGTTCCTGTTCCTGACCGCTACCGTGACGCTGTGGAGCATACCGCCGTTTAAAGCGCTGTTCGCTCCCGGCGGCGCGCTGTACGACATGGTGATTAACATCTCTGTGCCGTTCCTCGACAAGATGGTTGCCCGTATGCCGCCGGTCGTGCACGACGCCACCCCGTATGCGGCAGTGTTTAAGTTTGACTGGTTCTCCGCCACCGGTACGGCCATCCTGTTTGCGGCACTCCTTTCCGTGGTGTGGCTGCGCATGAAGCCTGCCGCCGCGGTGCAGACTTTTGCGGCAACGATTAAAGAGCTGATGCTGCCGATCTACTCCATCGGCATGGTGCTGGCGTTCGCGTTTATCTCGAACTACTCCGGCCTGTCGTCGACGCTGGCGTTAGCGCTGGCGCACACCGGCCACGCGTTCACCTTCTTCTCGCCGTTCCTCGGCTGGCTGGGGGTGTTCCTGACGGGTTCAGATACCTCGTCTAACGCCCTGTTTGCCGCCCTGCAGGCGACGGCTGCGCAGCAGATTGGCGTGTCGGACGTGCTGCTGGTCGCCGCGAACACCACCGGCGGTGTGACCGGCAAAATGATCTCCCCGCAGTCCATCGCCATTGCCTGTGCCGCGGTGGGACTGGTAGGCAAAGAGTCGGACCTGTTCCGCTTCACCGTGAAGCACAGCCTGATATTCACCTGCATGGTGGGCGTGATCACCACCCTGCAGGCCTATGTCTTAACCTGGATGATCCCATGATAGTGATGCCCAGACGCCTGTCCGACGAGATTGCCTCTCGCGTGCGGGCGCTGATTGAAGAACAACAGCTGGAAGCGGGCATGAAGTTGCCCGCCGAACGCCAGCTCGCCGCCCAGCTTGGCGTGTCGCGCAATTCACTGCGCGAGGCGCTGGCAACGCTGGTCAGTGAAGGGGTGCTGGTAAGCCGTCGCGGCGGCGGCACCTTTGTACGCTGGCAGCATGACGACTGGTCCGAGCAAAACATCGTTCAGCCGCTGAAGACGCTGATGGAGAACGACCCGGACTACAGCTTCGACATCCTTGAAGCGCGTCACGCCATCGAAACCAGTACCGCCTGGCACGCGGCTATGCGGGCAACCGACGCCGACAAAGAGAAACTCATCGCCTGCTTTGAGGCCACGCAAAGCAGCGACCCGGACATCGCCTCCCAGGCGGACGTGCGTTTTCACCTGGCGATTGCCGAGGCGTCGCACAACGTCGTGCTGCTCCAGACCATGCGCGGGTTCTTCGACCTGCTGCAATCCTCCGTGAAGCAGAGCCGCCAGCGCATGTATCTGGTCCCGCCGGTCTTTGCCCAGCTGACCGAACAGCACGAGGCGGTGCTCAACGCCATTCTGGCCGGCGATGCCGAAGCCGCGCGCAAGGCGATGATGGCGCATCTCGGCTTCGTGCACACCACCATTAAACGATTTGATGAAGACCAGGCCCGACAGGCGCGTATTACCCGTCTGCCTGGCGACAGTGATATTTCCAGGGAGAACAAAGCATGATTATTTCAGCAGCCAGTGACTACCGCGCCGCGGCGCAGCGCATTTTGCCGCCGTTCCTGTTCCACTACATCGACGGTGGGGCGTATGCCGAATACACCCTGCGCCGCAACGTGGAGGATCTGTCAGAAGTGGCCCTGCGCCAGCGCGTGCTGAAGAATATGTCTGACCTGAGCCTGGAGACGAAGCTGTTTAACGAAACGCTCTCCATGCCCGTGGCGCTCGCGCCTGTAGGCTTATGCGGCATGTACGCCCGCCGTGGCGAAGTGCAGGCTGCTGCCGCGGCGGATGCCAAAGGCATTCCGTTTACCCTTTCCACCGTATCCGTCTGCCCGATTGAAGAGGTCGCCCCGACCATCAAGCGCCCGATGTGGTTCCAGCTTTACGTCCTGCGCGATCGCGGCTTTATGCGTAACGCCCTGGAGCGCGCTAAAGCGGCGGGCTGCTCCACGCTGGTCTTTACCGTTGATATGCCGACCCCCGGCGCGCGCTACCGCGATGCGCACTCCGGCATGAGCGGCACGAACGCTGCCCTGCGCCGCTACTGGCAGGCGGTAACGCATCCGCAGTGGGCGTGGGATGTGGGTCTGAACGGCCGACCGCACGATCTGGGGAACATCTCGGCCTACCTTGGCAAACCGACCGGGCTGGAGGATTACATCGGCTGGCTGGCGAACAACTTCGATCCGTCGATCTCCTGGAAAGACCTGGAGTGGATCCGCGAATTCTGGGACGGCCCGATGGTGATCAAAGGGATCCTCGATCCGGAAGATGCCCGCGATGCGGTGCGTTTTGGCGCGGATGGAATTGTGGTCTCTAACCACGGCGGACGCCAGCTCGACGGCGTGCTCTCTTCCGCCCGCGCCCTGCCGGCCATTGCCGATGCGGTGAAAGGCGATATTGCAATTCTGGCCGACAGCGGGATCCGCAACGGGCTGGACGTAGTGCGCATGATTGCGCTGGGCGCCGACAGCGTGCTGCTGGGCCGCGCGTACCTGTACGCGCTGGCCACCAGCGGCCAGGCGGGCGTGGCAAACCTGCTGAACCTGATCGAGAAAGAGATGAAGGTGGCGATGACCCTGACCGGCGCGAAGTCGATCAGTGAAATCAGCAAGGATTCGCTGGTGCAGGAGTTGAGCAAACTACCGGCGGCGCTGGCTCCGCTGTCACATGGCGACGCGGCCTGATCCTCTCCCGTTACCCCACCTTTTCCATGCGTCCGATTTCCCCCTCGGGCGCTTTTTTTTGTCGAAAATAACACCTGCGTAACATTCTGGATAAGAAAATTTGACACATCCCTCCCGTTCGCAATTGTATAGACAAGCAAATACAAGAACACAAAAACAACATCACATCGGAGGGGAGCGTATGACCTATTCAGGTAAGGTGGATATTCAGCAGGTGATCGACGAGAGTCCTTTTTCAGGGTTTCACTGGCTTCTTATCGTGCTGGGCTTTCTGGTTCTGGCGATCGATGGTTTTGATACGGCAGCGATGGGCTACATCGCGCCTACGCTGTCGGCAGAATGGGGGATCCATAAGCAGGATTTGGGGCCGGTGCTGAGTGCGGCGCTGCTGGGGCTGTCGCTGGGAGCCCTTATTGCAGGTCCGGTATCGGACCGGATGGGACGCAAGCGCGTGCTGGTCTTCTCGTGCCTGTTCTTCGGCCTGGCGAGCCTGGGTACGGCCTGGGCGCAAAGCCTGAATACCCTGACGCTCTGGCGCTTTCTGACGGGTCTCGGGCTCGGCGCCGCCATGCCAAACGCCATCACGCTGATCTCAGAGTTCGCCCCCCAGCGCTGCCGCGCCATGGCGATTAATACCATGTACTGCGGCTTCCCTCTGGGCGCTGCGGGCGGCGGCGCGATCTCTTCCTGGCTTATTCCCCACCACGGTTGGCGAAGCGTGCTGCTGACCGGCGCGATTGCGCCGCTGATTTTAACCGTGCTGCTGGCGCTGCTGCTGCCGGAATCGGTGAAATTTCTGGTGCAGCGCGGGAAAGACGTCGCGCAGGTTCACCGCATTGCCAGCCGGTTCAGCCGCAGCACGCTGGAGAGCGTTACGGGCTTTTTCCTGGCGGAAGAGAAAGCCGCGTCTAAAAAAGGAAGCGTGGGGCAGCTGTTTTCCATGCCCTGGCTACCCGGCACCCTGATGCTGTGGGTGACTTATTTTATGGGGCTGGTGATTTACTACGTCCTGCTTAGCTGGATGCCGACGCTGATGCAGGGGATGGGTTATGCCCTGGCGGAATCCGCCTGGCTCACCTCGCTGTTTACCTTCGGCGGCACCGCAGGCATTCTGCTCGCGGGCTGGATGATGGACCGCTGGGAAGCGCACAAGGTGGTCGCAGGTGGTTTTGTGCTGACGATGGGCCTGATTCTTTTGCTTGGCCTTGAGCATAACCATATCGCCCTGTTTGGCGGGCTGATTTTCCTGATGGGGATCGCGATGAACGGCGCGCAGTCGGGCATGCAAACCCTCGCGGCCACCTTTTACCCTACCGAGTGCCGCGCGACGGGCATCGCCTGGATGCAGGGGATCGGCCGCTTTGGCGGCGTGGCGGGCACCATGACCAGCGCCCAGCTTCTTTCCCTGCAGTGGCAGGCAGACAGTATTTTAATGATCCTCAGCGTGCCCGCTCTGGTGGCCGCGGCGGCAACCGTCTACAAAATGCTGTACAGCCGCTCGCAGGAACCCGGCGTCGCGTAGTTCCTCTCTTTTCTGCTATTCTGCCCCCGCAATTAAGGGGGCAGCATGCTTAACATCGTTTTATTCGAACCAGAAATTCCGCCGAACACCGGCAATATCATCCGCCTGTGCGCCAACACCGGTTTTCGTCTGCACATCATCGAGCCGATGGGCTTTACGTGGGACGACAAACGCCTGCGCCGCGCGGGGCTGGATTACCATGAATTTACCGCCGTGGTTCGCCATCACGATTACGCCGCGTTTCTGGAAGCAGAGAAGCCGCAGCGCATGTTCGCCCTGACCACCAAAGGCACGCCAGCGCACAGCGCCGCGAGCTATCAGGAGGGTGACTATCTGATGTTTGGCCCGGAAACCCGCGGCCTGCCGGCCACGATCCTGGATGCCCTGCCCGCTGAGCAGAAAATCCGTATTCCGATGATGCCGGACAGCCGCAGCATGAACCTGTCGAACGCGGTGTCGGTGGTGGTGTATGAAGCCTGGCGCCAGCTGGGTTACCCGGGCGCCATTCTCAGAAGTTAAATGCCGTCACCATACTCGAAGGTATGGTGAATGCCGTTGAAGTGCTGATCCATATCCATCGACGGCTTATCGCTGTCTGGCTTACCAACGATGCGCGCCGGTACGCCAGCGGCGGTGGTGTGCGGCGGCACGGGCTGGAGCACAACCGACCCCGCGCCGATCTTCGCGCCGCGCCCGACTTCGATATTGCCGAGGATTTTAGCCCCCGCGCCAATCATCACCCCTTCACGAATTTTCGGGTGGCGATCGCCGCTGGTTTTCCCGGTACCGCCCAGGGTAACCGACTGCAGGATCGAGACGTCGTCTTCAATCACCGCCGTTTCCCCGACAACGATCCCGGTGGCGTGGTCGAGCATGATCCCGCGCCCAATCTTCGCCGCCGGGTGAATATCAACCTGAAACGTCACGGAAACCTGGTTTTGCAGGAAGATCGCCAGCGCGCGGCGGCCTTCATTCCACAGCCAGTGGCCAATGCGGTACGCCTGCAGCGCGTGGAAGCCTTTCAGGTAGAGAAGCGGCGTAGAATATTTATCCACCGCCGGATCGCGCGTGCGTACGGCCTGAATGTCGCAGGCGGCAGACGCAATCATTTCCGGGTCAGCGGCGTAAGCCTCTTCCACCACCTCACGAATCGCAATCGCGGGCATGATCGAGGACGCCAGCTTGTTGGCGAGCATATAGCTCAGCGCGCTGCCGAGGTTTTCGTGCTTGAGTAGCGTTGCGTGGTAGAAACTGGCCAGCATAGGCTCACAGTCGGCCAGCGCCCGGGCTTCGGCTTTAATATTATTCCAGACGATATCCAGTTCTTCACACGGCATTGCTTACTCCAGACGATAGTTAATGACCAGCCAGTTCTGCGCTGGCTGGGTCATTCAGGTGACGATACTTCCCGGCTAATTGCTGCTGCGCTCGTCCTTGCGCGCACGACCTAATAGGGTCAATGCTGCCTCGCGCGCATTTTTTCCGCAATACAATACCTGATAAATTTCCTCGGTTATTGGCATTTCGACACCAAACCGGTGCGCCAATTCGCGGACTTCTTTGGTATTGCGGTAGCCTTCCACCACCTGTCCAATCTTCTCCTGCGCACTTTTTACATCGCTGCCCTGTCCGAGCATCATGCCAAAGCGGCGGTTACGCGACTGATTATCGGTACAGGTCAGCACCAGATCCCCCAGACCCGCCATCCCCATAAAGGTGGCCGGATCGGCACCCAGCGCTTCGCCCAGACGGGACATCTCGGTTAAGCCGCGGGTAATCAACGCCGTACGCGCGTTGGCGCCAAAGCCAATACCGTCAGACATCCCGGCCCCGATGGCAATCACGTTCTTCACCGCGCCACCCAACTGCACGCCGATAAAATCGGGGTTGCTGTAGACGCGGAAGCTCTTGCCGCAGTGCAGCAATTGCTGGAGATCGTCGGAGAAGGCCTGATCGGTGGATGCCAGCGAGATCGCCGTCGGCAGGCCCGCAGCCAGCTCTTTGGCAAAGGTCGGCCCGGAGATGACCGCCAGCGGGATCTCATCCCCCAGCGCTTCGCGGGCAACGTCCTGCAGCAGACGTCCGGTTTCCGCTTCCAGCCCTTTGGTCGCCCAGACGATACGCGCATCCGGGCGCATCAGCGGCTTGATCTGATTCAGCACGTCGCCAAAGACATGGCTTGGCACCACAATCAAAATGTTGCGGCTGGCCGCCAGCGCGGTTGCAAGATCGCTTTCAAGGTGCAGGGTGTCAGGGAACGGAACGTCCGGGAGAAACGCCACATTGCAACGGTCGCGCTGCAGCGTGGCGATATGTTTTGGATCGTGGCCCCACAGGACCACGTCGTGACCATTTCTTGCCAGCGTGATGGCAAGAGCGGTGCCGTATGAGCCGGCACCGATCACAGTCATTGACGCATTAACAGTGCTCATCAGGCATCCTGATGTTGTTCGGCACCTTCGCCAGCCTGCTGCTGCAGATAGTTCATGAACAGCGCATCAAAGTTCACTGGCGCAAGGTTCAGTTGCGGGAATGTACCGCGAGAAACCAGGCTGGTGATGCATTCACGGGCATACGGGAACAGGATGTTCGGGCAGTATGCACCCAGGCAATGCGCCATCTGGTTGCCTTCGATGCCGCCGATGGAGAAGATACCGCCCTGCTGTACTTCGCACAGGAATGCAGTTTCTTCGCCCAGAGAGGCGGTCACGGTCACACGCAGTACGACTTCATACACGTCATCCGCCAGCTGGGTGGATGCGGTATCCAGATCAAGTTTAACCTCTGGCTGCCAGTCTTTCTGGAAAACGTGCGGCGCATTTGGCGCTTCGAAAGAGACATCCTTGGTGTAGATACGCTGGATCTGGAAAGTCATTTCGGTGTTGTTTTGTTCTGACATGGAAATACCCTTTTTAATTGTCCTAAAGTCTCTTAGCTCAGCAGCGGATCGAGTCCACCACGGGCGTCGAGCGCATACAAGTCATCACAGCCGCCAATGTGCTGCGCATCAATAAAAATCTGCGGAACCGTCGTACGACCACTACGTTGGATCATCTCTTCGCGTTTGATCGCGTCACCGTCGATCGGCAGTTCCTGGAACGTGACGCCTTTGCTGCTCAGCAGCGCTTTCGCACGGTGGCAGAACGGGCACGTCGCTTTGGTGTAGATCTCAATATTGGCCATGACTGAACTCCTTATTTACCGCGAACCAAAGGAAGATTTTCCCCGCTCCAGCCGGAAATCCCTTCTTTCAGTACCGTTACGTTTTCGAAGCCCGCTTTGTAAAGCGCGCTGGCAGATTCCTGCGCCTGCATACCGGTCGCATCCACAACGATAATGGGCTGGGCTTTGTGTTTCTCAAGCTCACCAACGTTGTTGGCTTTGATTTCAGCTGGCAACAGGTTGATTGCGCCGGCAATGTGACCTTTACGGAAATCGTCACGCTGACGCAGATCGACAACGACGGCATCTTCTTTGTTAATCAGACGCGTCGCTTCACCACGGGTGATAACCTTAATCTTAGACGTCAGGCTCTTAAATGTGGTGAACAGCACAGCAGCCAGCAGGCCAATCCACGCGATGCTCAGTACCGGATGGCGGCTAACGAATTGCATAATTTCTTGCATGGAGGGTAACTACTCCCGACTAAGTGATAAAAAAACCAGGACAGGAGTATACCTGTGCGTTCTGGCAAATACAGCCAGCGACCATAACCTAATCCATTTTCTGCGGCATGCCACCTAAAAAAATGCCTCAAAATGGTCCGGTCAGCATCTTGCCCCCGCGTTTTCTTTGATCTTCTGCGGCTATTTGATCGATTCAGCTGTAGTAAAATTACGCAAATTTTGACTCTTGAGCATGAGGTTGTTGCAATGTCGGTTTCTAAAAAACCTATGGTACTGGTGATTCTGGATGGCTATGGCTACCGTGAAGATAGCCAGGATAACGCTATTTTCAACGCAAAAACCCCGGTCATGGATGCACTGTGGGCAAAACGTCCGCATACCCTGATTGACGCATCCGGTCTGGAAGTGGGCCTGCCTGATCGCCAGATGGGCAACTCCGAAGTTGGCCACGTTAACCTCGGCGCGGGTCGTATCGTGTATCAGGATCTGACCCGTCTGGACGTCGAAATCAAAGAGCGCACCTTCTTCGCTAACCCGGTTCTCTGCGGTGCGGTAGATAAAGCTGTTGCGGCAGGTAAAGCGGTGCACATCATGGGTCTGCTCTCCGCAGGCGGCGTGCACAGCCACGAAGATCACATCATGGCGATGGTTGAACTGGCCGCTGAACGCGGTGCGGAAAAAATCTACCTGCACGCCTTCCTGGACGGTCGAGACACGCCACCGCGCAGCGCAGAAGGGTCCCTGAAAGCTTTCGAAGACAAATTCGCTGCGCTGGGCAAAGGCCGCGTGGCCTCCATCATTGGCCGTTACTACGCTATGGACCGCGACAACCGCTGGGATCGCGTTGAACAGGCCTATGACCTGATGACTCTGGCAAAAGGGGAATTCCAGTTCCCGACTGCGGTTGAAGCACTTGAAGCCGCTTACGCGCGTGATGAAAACGACGAATTCGTGAAAGCGAGCGTGATCCGCGCTGAAGGCCAGGCCGATGCCGCAATGGAAGATGGCGATGCGCTGATCTTTATGAACTTCCGCGCTGACCGCGCGCGCGAAATCACCCGTGCGTTCGTCAACAGCGACTTCGACGGTTTTGCCCGTAAGAAAGTGGTTAACATCGACTTCATCCAGCTGACCGAATACGCGGCAGACATCAAAGCGCCGTGCGCGTACCCACCAGCCTCGCTGGCTAACACCTTCGGTGAGTGGATGGCGAAGAACGACAAAACGCAGCTGCGTATTTCCGAAACGGAAAAATACGCGCACGTGACCTTCTTCTTTAACGGCGGCGTTGAAGAGCCGTTCAAAGGCGAAGAGCGCATTCTGATCAACTCGCCGAAAGTCGCGACTTACGATCTGCAGCCAGAGATGAGCTCTGCGGAATTGACTGAAAAACTGGTCGCGGCCATCGAAAGCGGCAAGTACGACACCATCATTTGTAACTACCCGAACGGCGACATGGTCGGCCATACCGGCGTAATGGAAGCGGCAGTGAAGGCGGTTGAAGCGCTGGACCACTGCGTTGAGCAGGTTGCGAAAGCGGTTGAGTCCGTTGGCGGCCAGCTGCTGATCACCGCTGACCACGGTAACGCCGAGCAGATGCGCGACCCGGCAACCGGTCAGGCGCATACCGCCCATACCAACCTGCCTGTTCCGCTGATTTATGTGGGTGATAAATCACTGAAAGCAGTAGAAGGCGGCAAGCTTTCCGACATCGCGCCAACCATGTTGTCGCTGATGGGTATGCCGATCCCTGAAGAGATGACTGGTAAGCCGCTGTTCATCGTGGAATAATCGCTCCCCATGAGGGGAAAGGCGATTTTTTCAATCACATGGGTCGTGAAGCCGCTTAGGCTATCAGTCAGACCTCTGCTTTGCGCCAGCGCACTCAGCGCTGGCGTATTGCTGTGCGCCGCATCCGCACACGCGGATGACCGCGACCAGCTGAAATCCATTCAGGCCGATATCGCCGCCAAAGAGCGTGCGGTACGCCAGCAGCAACAGCAGCGCGCCACCCTGCTCGCCCAGCTTAAGCAGCAGGAAGAGGCCATCTCCGCTGCCGCACGTAAACTCCGTGAAACGCAAAACACCCTCACCCAGTTGAACAAACAGATCGACGAGATGAATGCGTCGATTGCCAAACTGGAGCGCCAGCGTGATGCGCAGGAGCGCAACCTCGCAGCACAGCTGGATGCCGCATTCCGCCAGGGTGAACATACCGGACTCCAGCTGATCCTCAGCGGTGAAGAGAGCCAGCGCGGCCAGCGTCTGCAGGCCTATTTCGGCTATCTGAACCAGGCGCGTCAGGAGACCATTGCACAGCTGAAACAAACACGTGAAGAGGTTTCCACCCAAAAAGCGGAGCTGGAAGAGAAGCAGAGCCAGCAGCAGACGTTGCTCTACGAACAAAAAGCGCAGCAGGCGAAACTTGAGCAGGCCCGTAACGAACGCAAGAAAACGCTGTCGGGTCTTGAGTCCTCCATTCAGGCAGGACAGAGCCAGCTGAGCGAAATGCGCGCCAACGAATCAAAACTGCGTAACAGCATTGCCCGTGCGGAAGCCGCAGCGAAGGCGCGCGCCGAAAAAGAGGCCCGCGAGGCGCAGGCGGTTCGCGACAAGCAGCAGGAAGCCTCCCGCAAAGGGACCACCTACAAGCCAAGCGAAAGCGAACGCTCCCTGATGTCGCGTACCGGCGGTCTGGGTTCCCCGCGCGGTCAGGCCTACTGGCCCGTTCGCGGCACTATTCTGCATCGCTATGGCGAACAGTTGCAGGGTGAGCTACGTTGGAAAGGGATCGTTATCGGTGCGTCTGAAGGTAGCGAAGTGAAAGCCATCGCCGATGGCCGCGTGATCCTGGCCGACTGGCTGCAGGGTTACGGGCTGGTGGTGGTGGTCGAGCATGGTAAAGGCGACATGAGTCTTTACGGCTACAACCAGAGCGCGCTGGTCAGCGTCGGCACCCAGGTGCGCGCCGGCCAACCCATCGCCCTTGTGGGCAGCAGTGGCGGTCAGGGCCGCCCGTCACTCTATTTCGAAATTCGTCGTCAGGGTCAGGCGGTCAATCCACAGCCGTGGTTGGGAAGATAAGTTTTGCTTCAATTTCGTCGAATGGTTCTCTCCGTCGTCAGCGCACTGGCGCTGGCTGCACCGGTATATGCAGGTAAACTCGCCATCGTGATTGATGACTTCGGTTATCGACCACACTATGAAAATCAGGTGCTGGCGATGCCGTCAGCCATCTCCGTCGCCGTCCTGCCGAATGCGCCTCACGCGCATGAAATGGCGACCAAAGCGCACAATAGCGGCCACCAGGTCCTCATCCATCTTCCGATGGCACCGCTCAGCAAGCAGCCGCTGGAAAAAGACACCCTGCGCCCGGATATGAGCAGCGATGAGATCGAGCGCATCATCCGCGACGCCTACAACAAGGTGCCGTATGCCGTGGGTCTGAACAACCATATGGGTAGCGCGATGACCTCCAGCCTGTACGGTATGCTGAAGGTGATGCAGGCGCTGGAGCGTTACAATCTCTATTTCCTCGACAGCATGACCATTGGCAACAGCCAGGCGATGCGTGCCGCTCAGGGTACGGGTGTGAAGGTCATTAAGCGTAAAGTCTTCCTGGACGACTCCCAGAACGAAGCGGATATCCGCGTGCAGTTCAACCGCGCGGTACAGCTGGCGCGCCGTAACGGTTCGGCGATTGCCATCGGGCACCCGCATCCGTCTACCGTTCGCGTTTTGCAGCAAATGCTGCCGACCTTACCCGCCGATATCACGCTGGTACGCCCGAGCGATCTGCTCAATGAACCGCAGGTTGACACGTCTCGTCCGGAAAGCGCTCAACCTCCGGCAACGCAGCCGCGTAATCCGTTCCGCGGCGTGAAGAACTGCGCGCTGAAAAAGCCGCTCGAGCCGGTGCATGCAACCCGCTTCTTTGCGGTCATCAGCGAAAGCGTGGGCCAGAGTACGCTGGTGCAGTACTTCCAGCACCAGTGGCAGGGATGGGGTAAAAAAGTCTCAGCGAACCAATCCCAGTGACAGGCGATTAAGGTAGAAAGATGCCACAGCGACACAAAATTCTGCTCCTCGATACCGGTAAAGAGTGGGGAGGAGGCACCAACAGCATGCTCGAGCTTCTGAAGCGGATTAACCGCGAGAAGTTCGATATTACCTGTTGTTTTTACAGTGATTACAGCCGGGCCGAAGGACAAACCATCGGCCAGGTGTTGAACGGCATTGGCATCCCGTTAATTGTCATTCCGCAGCAAAAGCAGCCCGGATGGGCGAAGGTTGCGAAAGAGCTGGGCCGCAGCCTGCTATTTTTCTCGCGCAGCGCCCGCAAGGCATTTACCCGACATATTGATACGCTCTGGCGCATCCGGCCCAACGTCAGCAAGATCGAGACGATTTTCAGGGAAGGCGGTTTCGATACGCTGTACATGAACAATCAGCCGGGCTCTAACGAAGAGGGTTATCTGGCGGGCGCGAACCTGCATGCGCGGATAATTCAGCATTGCCGGATTGAACCGGTGCTGACCCCGCCGCTGGTGAAGCTGGTGAATGCCCACGCCACAAAAATCATCGCCGTCTCGCACGGCGTTGAACGCGTGCTTCTTCAGCATGGCGTCCGGCCCGAACTGTGTACGACGGTCAATAATGCCATCGACATCCACCAGCCTTTACCTGACCGACGCGCGATGCGCCAGCGTCTGAACATCGATGACGACACCTTTGTGTTCGGCAGCATTGGGTCGCTTATCCCTCGCAAATCCAACCACCATACTCTGGAGGCGCTGGCCCAGTTCAACCAGAAGCACCCGCAGGCAAAATGGAAGATGGTGCTGGTCGGCGAAGGTGCTGAACGCGGCGCGCTGACGGCGCAGGCTGACGCGCTGGGGATTGCTGAGCACATCATTTTTACCGGTTTCCAGAACACGCCTTTTGACTATCTCGCCACCTTTGACGCGTTTATTCTGGCTTCGAAGAGCGAAGGTTTGCCCCGCGTCGTGCTGGAGGCAATGCTGCTGAATATTCCGGTGATTGGCTCAAAGGTAACCGGCACGGCAGAATTGATCGACCATGAGTCGAC
Source organism: Enterobacter cloacae complex sp. P47BA (assembly GCF_014930485.1). Taxonomy (NCBI): domain Bacteria; kingdom Pseudomonadati; phylum Pseudomonadota; class Gammaproteobacteria; order Enterobacterales; family Enterobacteriaceae; genus Enterobacter; species Enterobacter cloacae complex sp. P47BA. Next base: position 64,293 of record NZ_JADBRF010000020.1, read on the forward strand.
CGGGCTGCTGTTCCCGTGGAGCGATGTGTCGCAACTTGCTCAACATCTGGATAATATCTGGCAGGATCCTGCTCTGCGCGCCCGGCTCGCCGCAGCCGCGCACCAGAATGTCTGCAACGTGTATGCCATTGAAAGCTATGTTAACGGTGTCGAGGCCGTTCTTGGCGCGCAATAACCAAACGAGAAGAACATGTTTAAATTCCTGAATGCTCGCTACCGCCACATTACCGGGCGTCATAACATTCCGTACGCTTCCCTTCCGGTCACGCGCGATCTCGTTGCGGTTGATTCCATCGTGATCCCTTGTACGGGCGCGGATTTCGTCGAAGAGGCGTTATTATCAGCGACCTTTGCAGAGCGTTACGCCACCGACGTCAGCGAGATTGTTATCGTCAGCGATCAGCCTGAATCCGCTTTCGGCGAGCTGCCGCCAAAAACCCGCGTTGTGACCCTCACGCTGCCAAAACGTGAAGAGGGGTACCGCTATAAGCAAATCTACCTCAGCCGTCTGGTGAAGCTTAACGCTCCGCTTCAGGCGCGCGGAGAAGGCGTATTGATGATCGACTCCGATCTCAACCTGCTCAAGATGCCCCAGATCAACATGGCCGATATGCACATCTACTCCAGCTTCCGTCAGGGCAAAATGATTGCCAAGCTGGACGGCGCCCCCGCAGAAAAAGTGCCGGCCTATTACAAAGAAACGGTGCGCCCGTATCTGGTCGATCACGTTAACGGCGCGTTTCTTGCCGCAACCAAAAAGACCTGGCGTCGCATTTGCCCGCTGTGGCTGACGCTGTTCCAGGATACCTGGGAGCTGATGGACGACACGCAGCCGCCGACCGATCAGCTGCCGCTCGCTGCGCTGCTGGACATGCTGGATGTTAAAACGGTTAACCTGGGCGACTGGATGAACTGGCCGGTCTCCAAGAAGATCGGCGGTCAGGAAGCCGTTGTGCCGAAAGAGGTGATTGGCGCGCACGGGGGTTTCCCGCTTTCCGAATGGCAGAAGTATCTGGAATCGCCGGATAACAAATTGCTGTTCAAAGGGCAGGACTATACCCGCAAGGTGCGCTACCTGACGGACGAAGAGAAAAAGAATCAGTAAAAAAGGGGCCTGAGGCCCCTTTTTGTTTACTTATCCCAGCTCAGGATCACTTTCCCTGACTGGCCGGAACGCATCGCGTCGAAGCCCTGCTGGAACTCATCGATGGAGAAACGGTGAGTGATAATCGGGGACAGATCCAGGCCGGACTGGATCAGCGCTGCCATCTTGTACCAGGTTTCGAACATCTCGCGGCCATAGATGCCTTTGATGAACAGCCCTTTGAAGATGACTTTGTTCCAGTCGATGGACATATCTGACGGCGGAATGCCCAGCATCGCGATACGGCCACCGTGGTTCATGGTGTCCAGCATGGTGCGGAACGCCGGCGGCGCGCCGGACATCTCCAAACCCACGTCAAAGCCTTCGGTCATACCCAACTCTTCCATCACGTCGGTCAGGCTCTCTTTCGAGACATCCACCGCGCGGGTGACGCCCATTTTGCGCGCCAGCGACAGGCGGTATTCATTCACGTCGGTGATCACCACGTTGCGCGCACCCACGTGCTTCGCCACGGCTGCCGCCATAATGCCGATTGGGCCGGCGCCGGAGACCAGCACGTCTTCACCTACCAGGTCGAAGGAGAGCGCGGTGTGTACCGCGTTGCCGAACGGGTCGAAGATAGAGGCCAAATCGTCAGAGATATTGTCCGGGATTTTGAAGGCGTTAAACGCCGGGATCACCAGGTATTCCGCGAAGCAGCCCGGACGGTTTACGCCCACGCCGACGGTGTTGCGGCACAGGTGCGTACGGCCACCGCGACAGTTACGGCAGTGACCGCAGGTAATATGGCCTTCACCAGAGACGCGATCGCCAATGCTAAAGCCTTTGACTTCCTGGCCGATGCCGACCACTTCACCAACATATTCGTGACCGACAACCATTGGGACAGGAATGGTTTTTTGCGACCACTGATCCCAGTTGTAGATGTGAACGTCAGTACCGCAGATGGCGGTTTTACGAATTTTGATCAGCAGATCGTTATGACCGACTTCCGGCTCCGGCACGTCGGTCATCCAAATCCCTTCTTCCGCTTTCAGTTTGGATAACGCTTTCATCACACGTCCTCAGGCAATTACGCCCAGCTGTTTGCCGATGCGGGTAAAGGCTTCCACCGCACGCTCAATTTGTTCAGGCGAATGCGCCGCAGACATCTGGGTGCGGATACGCGCCTGACCTTTTGGTACCACCGGGAAGAAGAACCCGGTGACGTAAATCCCTTCTTTCTGCAGCTCACGGGCAAACTGTTGCGCCACAACTGCGTCGCCCAGCATCACCGGAATGATCGCGTGGTCAGCACCGGCCAGGGTAAACCCTGCAGCGCTCATTTTTTCACGGAACAGACGGGCGTTGGACCACAGGCGGTCGCGCAACTCAGCGCCGGACTCCACCATCTCCAGTACCTTGATGGAGGCGGCAACAATGGCCGGCGCCAGGGAGTTGGAGAACAGGTACGGACGGGAGCGCTGACGCAGCCACTCAACCACCTCTTTACGCGCAGCGGTATAACCGCCAGACGCGCCGCCGAGCGCTTTGCCCAGCGTACCGGTGATGATGTCCACGCGGCCCATCACGTCACAGTATTCATGGGAGCCGCGGCCGTTTTCGCCGACAAAACCGACCGCGTGGGAGTCATCGACCATCACCAGCGCGTCGTATTTATCCGCCAGGTCGCACACGCCCTTCAGGTTGGCGATCACGCCGTCCATGGAGAATACCCCGTCGGTCGCGATCAGCACGTGGCGAGCCCCCGCTTCACGGGCCTCTTTCAGCCGCGCTTCCAGCTCAACCATGTCGTTGTTGGCGTAGCGGAAACGCTTCGCTTTACACAGGCGAACACCGTCGATGATGGAGGCGTGGTTCAGGGCGTCGGAGATAATCGCATCTTCTGCGCCGAGCAGGGTTTCAAACAGACCGCCGTTGGCGTCGAAGCAGGAGGAGTACAGAATCGCGTCTTCCATTCCGAGGAAGTTTGCCAGCTTTTGCTCAAGCTGCTTGTGGCTATCCTGGGTACCGCAGATGAAGCGCACGGAGGCCATGCCGAAGCCGTGGGTGTCCATGCCGTTTTTCGCGGCGGCAATCAGCTCAGGGTGATTCGCAAGACCTAAGTAGTTGTTCGCGCAAAAGTTGATCACATGGCTGCCGTCGGCAACGGTGATATCCGCCTGCTGGGCAGACGTGATAATACGCTCTTCTTTGAACAACCCTTCCGCACGTGCGGTGTCGAGGTCGCTGTTTAACTGTTTGTAAAAATCACCACGCATTGCAATTCTCCAGACTCGGCAAATTTTGGCACATATTACCCAAACCTATAGTTCATGACGAGATGACGCCGTATCTCTTCTCGTTTTTGCAGCATAAATCACGTGTACCCCTGCTGCATATCGGTGAATGGCTGAAGACCGGGCATTGTGATGATATGATATGAATATTAGCGTCCGGGATTGTCCCTGGGCTCAACACTTCAAAGGTTACAGTTATGATCATCGTTACCGGCGGCGCGGGCTTTATCGGCAGCAACATTATCAAGGCCCTCAATGATAAGGGCATCACCGACATTCTGGTGGTGGACAACCTGAAAGACGGCACCAAGTTCGTTAACCTGGTGGATCTGAACATCGCTGACTACATGGATAAAGAAGACTTCCTTATCCAGATTATGGCGGGTGAAGAGTTCGGCGAGATCGAAGCCATCTTCCACGAAGGTGCGTGCTCTTCCACCACCGAGTGGGACGGCAAGTACATGATGGATAACAACTATCAGTACTCTAAAGAGATCCTGCACTACTGCCTGGAGCGTGAAATTCCGTTCCTGTATGCCTCTTCCGCGGCAACCTACGGCGGGCGCACCTCGGACTTCATTGAATCCCGCGAATACGAGCAGCCGCTGAACGTCTACGGCTACTCCAAGTTCCTGTTTGACGAGTACGTGCGTCAGATCCTGCCGGAAGCGAACTCGCAGGTTGTCGGTTTCCGCTACTTCAACGTTTACGGGCCGCGCGAAGGACACAAGGGCAGCATGGCGAGCGTGGCGTTCCACCTGAACACCCAGCTGAATAATGGTGAAAGTCCAAAACTGTTCGAAGGCAGCGACGGCTTCAAGCGTGACTTCGTCTACGTAGGCGACGTTGCAGCCGTAAACCTGTGGTTCCTGGAAAACGGCGTCTCCGGCATTTTCAACCTGGGCACTGGCCGCGCGGAATCCTTCCAGGCGGTGGCAGACGCGACGCTGGCATATCATAAGAAAGGCAGCATCGAGTACATTCCGTTCCCGGACAAGCTGAAGGGCCGTTACCAGGCGTTCACGCAGGCCGACCTGACCAACCTGCGCGCAGCGGGTTATGACAAGCCGTTCAAGACCGTTGCCGAAGGCGTAACGGAATATATGGCCTGGCTGAACCGCGACGCATAAGTATGAAGATTCTGGTGATCGGCCCGTCATGGGTGGGCGACATGATGATGTCGCAAAGTCTCTATCGCACGCTCAAGGCGCGTTATCCCCAGGCGATAATCGACGTGATGGCACCCGCATGGTGCCGTCCGCTGTTATCGCGTATGCCGGAAGTAAACGAGGCTATCCCGATGCCGCTCGGCCACGGGGCGCTGGAAATCGGCGAACGCCGCAAGCTCGGTCATAGCCTGCGCGAGAAGCGCTATGACCGTGCGTACGTGCTGCCAAACTCCTTTAAATCCGCCCTCGTACCTTTCTTTGCGGGCATTCCGCACCGTACCGGCTGGCGCGGCGAAATGCGCTACGGTCTGCTGAACGACGCGCGGGTGCTGGATAAAGCGGCCTGGCCGCTGATGGTGGAGCGCTACGTGGCGCTGGCCTACGACAAAGGGGTGATGCGCAGCGCGAAAGACCTGCCGCAGCCGCTGCTGTGGCCGCAGCTTCAGGTGCACGACGGCGAGAAGTCCCAGACCTGCAGCGCGTTTGGTCTTTCGTCTGAACGCCCGTTGATTGGCTTCTGCCCCGGCGCAGAATTTGGCCCGGCAAAACGCTGGCCGCACTACCACTACGCCGAACTGGCGAAACAGCTGATCGACGAAGGCTACCAGATTGTGCTGTTTGGCTCGGCGAAGGATCACGAGGCGGGCAACGAAATTCTCGCCACACTCAGTAATGAACAGCAGGCCTGGTGCCGTAACCTGGCTGGAGAAACGCAGCTTGAGCAGGCCGTTATCCTGATTGCCGCCTGTAAGGCCGTGGTCAGCAATGACTCTGGCCTGATGCACGTCGCCGCCGCGCTGGACCGTCCGCTGGTCGCGCTGTATGGCCCAAGCAGCCCGGACTTCACGCCGCCGCTGTCGCACAAAGCGCGCGTAATCCGTTTGATCACCGGCTACCACAAGGTACGCAAAGGCGATGCCGCTGAAGGTTACCATCAGAGCCTGATCGACATTACCCCAGAGCGCGTTCTCGAAGAGCTCAACGAACTGCTGTTGAGCGAAGAAGGATAACGGATGCGGGTATTGATCGTTAAAACCTCCTCAATGGGCGATGTGCTGCATACGCTACCGTCGCTGACGGACGCGATGCGGGCCATCCCCGGCATCCGTTTTGACTGGGTGGTAGAAGAAGGCTTCGCGCAGATCCCCACCTGGCATGAAGCGGTTGACCGCGTGATCCCGGTCGCGATTCGCCGCTGGCGCAAAGCGTGGTTCTCCGCGCCGATTAAAGCCGAGCGTAAAGCCTTCCGTGAAACGGTGCAGGCGCAGCGTTACGACGCGATTATCGACGCGCAGGGGCTGGTGAAAAGCGCGGCGCTGGTCACGCGTCTGGCGCACGGCGTAAAGCACGGCATGGACTGGCACACCGCCCGCGAACCGCTGGCGAGTCTGTTCTATAACCGCCGCCACCACATCGCAAAGCAGCAGCACGCCGTAGAACGCACCCGCGAGCTGTTTGCGAAAAGCCTCGGCTATGCGAAACCGGAAACCCAGGGCGACTATGCCATTGCACAGCACTTTTTGCGCAATACAGATCCCTGTGCTCAGCCTTATCTTGTCTTCCTGCATGCCACAACGCGCGACGATAAGCACTGGCCGGAAACGCACTGGCGAAGGCTGATTGAACTAATGCAACCCTCCGGTATCCATATTAAACTCCCGTGGGGCGCTGAGCATGAGCGACAGCGTGCGGCGCGTCTGGCAGCAGGCTTTTCCCACGTCGAGGTGTTACCCAAACTCACGCTGGCGCAGGTTGCCGCAGAGCTGGCAGGCGCTAACGCCGTTGTTTCCGTGGATACGGGTTTAAGCCATTTAACCGCGGCGCTGGATCGCCCAAATATCACCCTTTTTGGCCCGACCGATCCCGGCCTGATCGGGGGCTATGGCAAAAACCAGCATCAGATGGTCAGCCCGACTCAGCAAACGAAGGATATCAGCGCAGATGCGATTTTTTCATTTTTACAGGGCAGCCGTTGGCTTTCCAACAGGGATATTTAACCCATGAGTTACGTATTTCTGCTGATTTTACTCTTTCCGGTGAAGCTTATCCGGAAGCTGTTGCGCAAAGAGACAGGGAAAAACCTGGTCATTCAGACAGCCAAAATCGGTGATTTTGTTAATGCAACGCCTCTTCTGGCCTGGCTGCAAAAAAGCGACGTACTCATCAGCCGCAGCGTGGGTGCGCTGGCGAAGCACGACGAGACGGTCGAAGAGATTTATTTTATTGAGCAGCATAAGCGTAACCTGTGGCGTAAGCTCTGTTTCGCCTGCAGGATCATGAACCGCTATGACAACGTCTACCTTCTGCAGCCTAACAGCGTGAATCTTTTTTTCGCCTCCGTTTGTAACGCCAAAAACAAGCAATTTTTAAGCACTTACACGCGCAGGTGGTATCACGGGATTTTCTATTCAACGGCCGATGGTACGGTTGACCACGGTAGAAAAACGTTAACAGTCACTGACTATCTTAAGCTGGCCGACCGCGCTCTGACCTGGCAAGACTCTCCAAAGCACGCCACAAAGCCACTGTTTAAACCCGCGACTTATCCGGCGATCCTTGATAAACCCGGCGCGGTCCGCATTGGCATCAGTATCGCCGCCGGGAATAAAGCCAAAACCGTTCCGCCTGTCATCTGGAAGCAAATTGCCGATCGTCTCGCCGACCTGCCCTGCGAGTTTTATGTCTTTGGCGCCCCAAATGAACAGTCCTGGATGGATGACATCACCCGCGCTTACGGTGAACTGCCCAACTTTATTAATCTGATTGGCAAGATCTCGCTTGAAGAGCTTCCATGGGCAATTTCTAAAATGGATTGTTATATCGCCTCCGACTCGGGGAATGTCTACATCGCCGATGCGGTTGGCGTGCCGGTCGTCTTACTGTTCGGTCCGTGCTGTCACTACGAGCAGCGCCCGCTTGGCAACGTGATGCTGATTGGCAACGATGATAATATTTGCTCGTATGTTTTTGAAACTCGTTATTATTTCCCGCAAGGCCGGGAAGAACTCTTCGCGGTAACAGATGAATCGCTGGACGAACTCAAACATTTCATTTGCGGGCTACCAACAGCGAAATCTGCCTTTGATGCTCAGGGGAACTAATTACTATGGCTTTTCTCAGCATCATTATTGCCGCACATAATGCCGAAAACACGCTTCACGCCACGCTGGAAAGTCTGCAAAACGCGATTGAGAATGCAGGCGATGATGTAGAAGTTATTATCATTAATGACAGTTCCAACGATTCCACACAGGATATTATTGAGGCGTGGTTGCCAAAGCTTCCGCATGCGCAATGCCAATACGTTGAGTACCGTAACGTAGGGCATGTTCGAAACAGCGCAGTCTCACTGGCGTCAGGCGATTACATCACGATGCTTGATAGCGACGATCTGTTAAAGCCGGGTAGCATCCGGGATGCCATCGCCTTCCTGAAAGCAGAGCGTCCTGATATGTTGCTGACGCGCCTGCTGGAAATACGCGATATGCGGAAAATCACCTCCGCCTGGCAGGGATTCACGCCCGTCTCATTATCGCAAAATGATGCAATAAAGCGTTTCCTGCAGCACAAAGATTTTCAGGCGCATCTGATCGGGCAATTCATCCACCGCAAGCTGTATGCAAGCAACCCGATCCCGTCTATGGTCTGCTATGAAGATTTCGCGGTATTTCCCGGCATGCTGATGCAATCGCACAAAATATTCTATCAGCGCCAGGGACACTACTATTACATCAAACGCAGCGACAGTTTGTCGAGCCGTCTTGACGCCAGCAAAATCGCCACGCTGATTGAATGTACACTACAGATGGAAAATACATTCCCGCAATCATTTAAGCAGCTTATTAATTGCCACTGGTTTGATATTTACAGTAATCACCGACAATATCTGACCGACCTGCAGCTCAAACAGGTTAAGGCGCGGGTAAACGCACTTTATTCTTTCTCTTTTTTCTTCTCCAGAGATGTACGTTTCAGCTACAAAAAAAGGGTCATTGAGGCATTATGGAAAAAGTAAAACTGCGGCTCTATCAGCTGACGCTGATTTTGAGCCTCATTTCGTTTGCACTGGCGCTGCTGAGCTCAGGTAAACAACGCGAATTTTTCTATATTGCGGTTTATGCCAGCATTATCGGCTTAGCTTGCGAATATAAAAAAATCACCCTGCGCCCCTTTTCAATCGCGCTCCCCATATTGCTGATTGGGCTACTCAATCTTGTCTGGTATATGGTGTACGAATATCATAGCGAAGGTTTAAACGCTTACAGCGATTATCTGGGTGCCAGTAAGAAACTGATATTAGCGAGCATTCTCGTTTTCTATCTTGACCGGTTTAAAACTTACGTCGATAAAAGCGCTTTCCAGAAGTACTTCCTGTACGCGGCAGGTACAGGGTTTGTCCTCGCCACGGGATATGGCTTATGGCAGGCCTGCCAGGGAATGGGGCGTATCGAGATGGCCATAAATCGTGCGACCGTGTCAGCCTATGTATACTCTGTACTGTCGCTGGCGCTGATATACAGTCTTTATCTTCAGAAAAACAGAAAATTGTATGTTGTAGCGGGTCTCACCGTATTAATTTCCTGGTTCGTTATTCTTTTGACAGGGACGCGTGCTGCCATGGGGCTGTATTTGCTTATGGCGATTGTGCTGACCCTTTACCATTTCAGAAGAATTCACCTTAAATCAATGCTGATTTTCTTATGTGTTGTGGCGGGCATTATTATCGTTAGCTACAAACCGTTGATCTCGCCTAAGATAGATCAAACGCAGAGGGAATTTGCAATCTACCAACAAGGCATCGACGCCACGTCACTCGGGGCGCGTTTTTCCATGTGGACAGTGGGTCTTCAGAACGGTCTGGCCCACCCACTGGGACAGTCAATCGAAGATCGCGAGGTATGGTCACAGCATTATGTTCAAGAGGGGCACCCGCACCTCGTATCCGCACTCGAGTATATCAGGATACATCTGCACAATGAATTTATCGAAAAATACTCTCTGCAGGGGCTTCCGGGTCTGGCGATATTACTCTTTTTCTTCGTTTCGATGATCGCTTACGCGCTTAAAAACCGAAATGACCTGCTGCTGACAACGATGCTTCTCTTATTACTCTATGGCCTGACGGACGTCATTTTATTGAGCTCAGAAGCCCTAATATTCTTTGTTACTCTGTTTGCATTGAGTACTCCCTTCTCGCAAACCAGACAACATCACTAAGAGATAATGCCCGCCAGCCGGGCATTATTTTTTCTTGTATTGATAAAACTCCGCCAGCGTCATCCCCACCGTCTTATCGGATAGCCAGCTAAAAAGCGCTTCTAAATCCTGATATAAACCTTCAATCGCCGCCTCATCTTTAAAGGTCGGACTTCCGCCTGGCATAAATTCAGACGAGTGAAGCATAAACTCCACATAATCCTGTCCCTGCGACAGGCATTGCTGCGCGACCTGAATCATCTGCGACGCATTGCCACCGGTCGGTCGTAGCCAGTTCACGGAAGGCGAGCGATATTTACCGCGAAGCCGATCGTATCCCTGTTTGATCGTGTTCAACCAGGCCGGATGTTTATACTGAATGCTCATCGGCACTTCGAGTAAGGGGCTATTTCCCGCCCGGGAAATAGTATCTAAATCCATAAAATAGGCGTGGTCGGGGAAATGCTGATAATCCGTTCCGCCATTGCCCTGCGGAGCACCTTTCGCATTGCGCCAGTTCACGCGTGGCGTCACGGAGCAATCAACCTGGTAGCCCAGTTCAACGAGCAATTTTGCATAGCGGCTATCAAATGCCCAACGCCCGGCGCGGTGGCTCAGCATTTTGGTCTGAAATGTCTCTTCCAGCAGACGGGTCATGAACAGCACTTTCTCACGCATCACCTCGTCTGAAAATTCAATCAGATACGGTTGCCAGCGCCAGTCATCTCCCGTGAGATCGTGCTCAGGTGGGCTATTCCATGCGTGAAGGTGCATTCCCACCTCCCCCTGACCGCGAGCGATCGCGTCCCTGGCGAATTCAATAAAAACGGGCTCGATTGCCATCTCATAGTTTGTCAGCCATACGGGTTTAAAACCAAAACGCTCACAGAGGGCCTGGAACCGGGCCAGATAGCGCGCATTTTCCGTTTTAATGACGCGGTGATTCTGCCAGAGATTATCGCCCTCAGTATCAATCGTGATGATAAACGCTGGTTTTTTCATAATGAGTCCGCATGACAGGGAAGTTAGCGCTATGTTACGCACTCTCCAAAGCCTGAGTAAACCCTTCCTGGGAAATTCCTGAGATTATGGAGAAAGAGTGCAAGTCGCTACCAGGTCTATTAGAATTGCCAACAGTACAACGCCGATAAGATGATGATGAATAACTTACCTGACACGCCTGATTTGCGCATTCTACTGATCAAACTCCGCCATCATGGCGATATGTTATTGACCACCCCCGTCATTGATTCATTACGTCAAAAATGGCCACAAGCGCAAATTGACGTGCTGTTGTATGAAGAAACGCGCGATATGCTCGCCGCGCATCCGACGATTGGCACTATTTATGGAATCGATCGTAAATGGAAGCAACTGGGCACGCTAAAGCACCTTCAAAAGGAGTGGCAGCTGCTCTGCGCGTTACGAAAGCAACATTATCATCTGGTGATAAATCTTGCCGATCAGTGGCGTAGCGCTATCGTCACCCGTTTCACCGGTGCGCCGGTTCGCCTCGGATTCGCCTTTAACAAACGCAACAATCCATTCTGGCGTTTCTGTCATAGCGATTTAGTCTCTGTTGCAAATCACAAATCCCTGCACACTGTCGAACAAAATCTCTCCATTCTGTCACCATTACAGGCCGCGCCTGAGCCAGCAGTTACCATGGCCTACAGCGCAGAAGACTGGCACCACGCACGCCAGCAGCTGGTGCAAAAAGGAGTGGGCGATAACTACATCGTCATTCAGCCGACATCACGCTGGTTCTTCAAATGCTGGGATGAAAGCAAAATGGCGCAAACCATCTCCGCGCTGCAGCAGGATGGGCATACCGTTGTACTCACGGCCGGGCCGGATAAAAAAGAGCTGGCGATGATAGATCGCATACTCGCCGCCTCACCGAAAACGGGGATCGTCTCGCTGGCGGGACAGCTAACGTTGCGCCAGCTGGCCTCACTCATCGATCACGCGTGTCTTTTTATTGGCGTTGACTCCGTTCCGATGCATATGGCCGCCGCGCTGCAGACGCCCTGCGTGGCGCTGTTTGGCCCTTCCAAACTGACGTTTTGGTCTCCATGGCAAGTCAACGGTGAAGTCATCTGGGCTGGCGACTACGGTCCCCTTCCCGATCCCGACGCTATTGATACCAAAACGAAAGAACGCTATCTCGACGCCATTCCTGTTGATGCTGTCGTCTCCGCTGCAAGGAGATATTTGTCATGAAACACCATCGTCTGGCGATTGTTCGCCAAAAGTATCGCCCTGATGGCGGAGCGGAGCGCTTCGTTTCACGTGCGCTCACCGCGCTGAGCAATCAGAATCTTGAACTCAACGTCATTACGCGTGAATGGCAGGGCGAGAGACAGGACGACTGGCATATCCATATTTGCGACCCGCGCAAATGGGGCCGAATTAGCCGCGAACGCGGGTTTGCCCATGCTGCCCGCGCGCTGTGGCAGCAACAGCAGTTTGATATTGTGCAAAGCCACGAGCGGATTCCGGGCTGTGATATCTACCGCGCTGGCGATGGCGTTCATCGCCGCTGGCTGCTACAGCGTGCGCGCATCCTGCCCGCCTGGCGCGCGAAAATGCTAATGGTCGACCGCTATCACCGCTACGTGATGCACGCCGAGCGTGAAATGTACCAGGCGCCAGAGCTGAAAGCGGTTATCTGTAATGCGGAGATGATCAAACGCGAAATCGTTGAAGACTTTGATATTGACGCAAAAAAGATACATGTGATTTATAATTCAATTGATTCCAGCCGCTTCGTTCCAGCCCAGGAAGCACAGCGTGCCGCGTTGCGTCAGCAATTTGGTTTGCCAGCCGATGCCGTGGTGTTCTGTTTTGTAGGATCGGGTTTTGAACGAAAAGGATTGGCCAGCGCCATACGCGCTATCGCAGGAACTTCAGCCTGGCTGATTGTGGTTGGACAGGATAAAGCAGAACATCGTTATCGTGACCTCGCCCGTTCATTGGGCTGCGAAGGGCAAATCCGTTTCCTGGGGATGCAGAAAGAAACGCTGCCTTTTTATCAGCTATCCGATGGTTTACTGTTGCCAACGCTGTATGATCCCTTTCCAAACGTCATTCTTGAAGCGATGGCCTGCGGCTTGCCCGTCATTACTTCAGAGAGTTGCGGAGGCGCTGAATTTATTCAGCAAGGCCAGAACGGATTTTATTGTGACGCCCTGGATATCAACACATTGAAGGAGGCAATTGCAGCCACTCCTTCTCTGGGAAAAAATAACACGATGGGGCAAGCGGCACGTGAACGGGTAAAAGACGCCACCCCCGAAAAACTGTCAAGTCAGCTTATTTCGCTTTATCAAAAATTACTGGATTAAAAATGCGCATCCTAATGATTATTGATGGTTTACCCGGTGGGGGAGCTGAAAAAACAGTTCTTACACTTTCCAGCGGATTAACGGAAATGGGGCATCAGGTCTCCCTTTTCTCTCTGCGGAAAGTGTGTGATTACGCCATCCCGGAAGGCATTGATTATCAGGTGGTCCAGGATACCTGCAAAAAACCGTGGCGCAAGTTGACGGAGATCCCACGCCGAGCCCGCCTGCTGGATCAGGCAATTGAGCGGGCTGAGCGCAGCGGAAAATTTGACGTTGTGTTCTCTCATCTGCACAAAACTGACCGCATTGTGGCGCACTGCCGCGCGCTGGAGCGTGAAAAAGTCTGGTTCTGTGTGCATGGCATGTTCTCTTTCTCCTATCTTCGCCATCGCAGCGGGCTGTCGCGCTGGTTTAAGCATCTTAAAATTCGTCATACCTATGAAAACCGAAACGTTGTCGCCGTCTCAGGCGCCGTGCTGAAAGACCTTTCCGAGACCCTGGCTCTGAAACTCCGGCGTAAAGCGGTTATCCACAATCCTTTTGATATCCCTGAAATTCAGCGTCTGGCGGATGCCCCCTTCGAGATGCAAGGGAAGGATTACATCATCCATGTCGGCCGCTTCCATGAACACAAACGCCACGACCGTCTTTTACGCGCGTTCGCACAGAGCCAGCTCGACACTACGCTTGTCATGATGGGCAATGGTTCCGAAGCCAAAATTCAAAAGCTCAAACAGCTTGCCCGCGACCTGGGTATTGAAGACAAGACGGTTTTCCGTCCCTTCGACTCCAATCCCTACCCCTGGATTAAAGGGGCACGCCTCTTAGTGTTAAGTTCTGACTGCGAAGGTTTTGGTAATGTGCTGGTGGAATCCATTATCTGCCAGACGCCACCGGTCAGTACCAATTGTCCGGGTGGCCCCGCAGAAATCCTCACCGGCGCCTTATCGCGCGGGCTGGCAGAGCTAAATGACGCGTCACTGGCAAAAACCCTGGTCGATATTTATACCGCCCCGCCGGTCGTTGGCGATGCAACGATTTCGTCGTTCGGTATCAATGCCATTTGCCAGCAGTACATTGCTTTGGTCGACAATCAAAAATAATCAGGTTTCTTATGCAAAATTCAGCGCCATTGTTAAGCGTGGTGGTTGCCGTTTATAACGGCGAAGCTTTTCTGGATCAGTTCTTTACCTGCCTTGTGAATCAACGCATCGACAGCATGGAAGTCATTATTGTCAATGATGGCTCGACTGACCGCTCGATGCAGATCGTCGAAAGCTGGCGTGAAAAACTGCCGCAGATGCAGGTGATTGAACAGCAAAACCAGGGCGTTTCCATTGCGCGGAATACCGGCCTGGCCGTTGCAACCGGTCAGTATCTCTCTTTCCCGGATATTGATGACGTCTTCAAACCTGGCATGTACCAGCGTCTGCTGGATATGGCCGTCACGCAGGATCTGGATGTCGCCACCTGCAACGGCAACTACGTCTGGGAAAATGATAAGAAACCGTCTCGACCTATCTTCCCCGAGGATAAACTCGCCTCAACGGGCGTTATGACGGGCCCGGCATGGTTAAAGATGGCGCTGGATTCACGTAAGTTCCTGCACGTGACCTGGCTTAATATTTATCGCCACGATTTTATTCGTAAACACAGTTTCCATTTCGAACCCGGGCTGCGCCATCAGGATATCCCGTGGACCACCGAGGTGCTGCTTGCCGCAGAGCGCGTTCAGTACACCAGTGAACGCTTTTATGACTACTACATTCACTCTGCCTCGGTATCGCATACGCCGGATAATGACGACACGCTGATCCGCTCCGCGCGCCACTACATGAAAATCCTGCAGATGCTTGATGCCATTAACCAGCGTTACCCGGATAAAGTGAAAAATATCCCCGCCTGCCACTGGCAAATCGCCAAAGAGGGGCTGGGGATCATTCATACCTTCGACAACATGAAGGATGAGACAAAGAAAACAATGATTATCAAAGAGTTCTTCGACACCGGGATCTGGAAGCTTATCTGGAAAAGTGCCAAAAGCCCGCGTTTGCGCTGGCGCCTGGGCCGACGCTACTTCCGTTTAAAACGGTATCTGGCATAAGAGATAGCTTTACCTGGCTTAAATGCTTAGAATTTGCCCGCCGAAACTAAAAAGACGGATAATCGCTTGGAATTGTTGTATACCGCCCTGCTCTATATCATTCAGCCACTGGTGTGGCTGAGACTGTTGCTTCGTAGCCGTAAAGCGCCTGCGTATCGTAAACGCTGGGCTGAACGCTATGGCTTTTGCCGCAATAAAGTCGCCCCGGACGGTATTTTGCTGCATTCCGTTTCTGTCGGTGAAACGCTGGCGGCGATCCCGCTGGTTCGCGCTCTGCGCCACCGCTACCCGTCTCTGCCGATTACCGTCACCACCATGACGCCAACCGGCTCAGAGCGCGCGTTATCCGCGTTTGGCAAAGACGTTCATCACGTCTACCTCCCTTACGATCTGCCCTGCGCTATGAATCGTTTCCTGAACACCGTTCGCCCGAAGCTGGTGATCGTGATGGAAACCGAGCTGTGGCCGAACATGATTTCCGCTCTGCACGCCCGTAAAATTCCGCTGGTGATTGCCAACGCGCGCCTGTCAGAGCGCTCGGCGAAAGGCTACGGCAAGCTGGGCAAATTTATGCGCCGCCTGTTGAGCAAAATCACGCTGATTGCCGCGCAGAACGAAGAAGACGCGGCGCGCTTTATCTCCCTGGGCCTGAAGCGCAACCAGCTTGCCGTGACCGGCAGCCTGAAATTCGATATTTCCGTTACCCCTGAACTGGCCGCCCGCGCCATCACGCTGCGCCGCCAGTGGGCTCCGCGTCGCCAGGTCTGGATAGCGACCAGTACTCATGAGGGCGAAGAGGCGATTATCCTGCAGGCGCACCGTAAGCTGCTGGAAACCTTCCCGGACCTACTGCTGATTCTGGTGCCTCGTCACCCCGAACGTTTTAAAGATGCCCGCGAAATGGTGCAGAAAGGCGGCTTCAGCTTCACCCTGCGCAGCAGCGGAGAGATCCCTTCCGGCAGTACCCAGGTGGTGATTGGCGATACGATGGGCGAACTGATGCTGCTCTACGGCATTGCTGACCTCGCCTTTGTTGGCGGCAGCCTGGTGGAGCGCGGAGGCCATAACCCGCTGGAGCCGGCAGCCCACGCCATTCCTGTGCTGATGGGTCCACACACGTTTAACTTCAAAGATATCTGCGCTAAATTGCAGCAGGCCGATGGTTTAATTACCGTGACAGATGCGGACTCGGTGGTCAAAGAGGTTTCAACCCTTCTGACGGACGAAGATTACCGCCTGTGGTACGGTCGCCACGCCGTCGAAGTGCTGCACCAGAACCAGGGCGCACTCACCCGTCTGCTGCAGCTTCTGCAACCTTATCTGCCTCAGCGGAGCCACTAATGTCTACGCGTCTGTCGGTCGTCATGATCGCCAAAAACGCCGCCGATCTGCTTCCGGACTGCCTGGCCTCCGTCGCCTGGGCTGACGAAATTGTTATCCTCGACTCCGGAAGCACGGACAACACGGTGGACATCGCCCGGGCTGCGGGCGCAAAAGTCTTTACCGATACCGACTGGCAGGGCTACGGCATTCAGCGCCAGCGCGCGCAGGGTCACGCCACGGGCGATTATGTGCTGATGATCGACACCGACGAGCGCGTCACCCCGGAACTCCAGCAGGCCATTCAGGCGGTGCTTTCCTCACCCCAGCCTGGCGCTGTATACAGCATCGCGCGTCGCAACTACTTCCTTGGCCGCTTCATGCGCCACAGCGGCTGGTATCCGGATCGCGTAATGCGCCTCTACGAGCGCGGGCGCTTTCAGTACAACGACAATCTTGTCCATGAGTCACTGGCCTGCGACGGCGCACAGGTCATCCCCCTGACGGGTGATTTGCTGCATCTGACCTGCCGTGATTTCGCCAGCTTCCAGCAAAAGCAGCTCAACTATGCCACCGCATGGGCGCAGGAACGCCATCAGCGCGGCAAGAAGGCCTCGCTGACAGGAATCTTCACCCACACGCTGGGCGCGTTTCTGAAAACGCTGCTGCTGCGCGGCGGCGTGCTGGATGGTAAGCAGGGCTGGTTACTGGCGGTAGTGAATGCCCAGTATACTTTCAACAAATACACCGAGCTGTGGGCGCTCTGCCGCGGCTACTCAGAGAAAACGTGAGCCATGAGCACAAAAGCGATTTATCCGGGTACCTTCGATCCGATCACTAACGGTCATCTTGACATCATTACCCGTGCAGCGTGCATGTTCGACAAGGTGATCCTGGCGATTGCCGCCAGCCCCAGCAAAAAGCCGATGTTTGATCTCAACGAGCGCGTGCAACTTGCCACCGACGCCATTTCGCACCTGCCGAATGTTGAAGTTGTCGGGTTCAGCGATCTGATGGCGAACTTCGCCCGCGCCCAGCAGGCCAATATTCTGATTCGTGGCCTGCGCGCGGTGGCAGACTTCGAGTATGAGATGCAGCTGGCGCACATGAACCGCCACCTGATGCCGGAGCTGGAAAGCGTATTCCTGATGCCGTCAAAAGAGTGGTCGTTTATCTCGTCCACGCTGGTAAAAGAGGTGGCGCGCCATCACGGGGACGTTACCCATTTCCTGCCGGATAACGTCCACCTGGCGCTGATGGAAAAGCTAAAGTAGTTCTATTTCTGACACTGGCGGCAGTAGAACGTGGCGCGCTGGGCGTGCTTCGTGGCAATAATCGGCGTCCCGCATGCCCTGCATGGCTCGCCCTTACGGCCATACACCTGCAGCTCCTGGGCAAAATAGCCTGGTTTACCGTCGCTCTGCAGAAAATCCTTCAGGGTGGTCCCGCCTTGCTCAATCGAGCGCAGCAGCACTGCTTTAATGACCCGAACCAGCAGCTCACACTCCTGCGCGGACAGCGACGAGGCCAGCCGATCGGGATGGATCCCGGCCGCGAACAGCGATTCACTGGCGTAAATATTCCCCACGCCGACCACCAGCTTATTATCCATCAGCCAGGGCTTGATCGGGGTCTTTTTCTTCGCGCACTTCTCTTTCAGGTAGTCCGCATTAAACGCGTCTGAAAGCGGCTCAGGGCCCAGATGCGCCAGCACGTTGTGTCCTTCCAGCTCCTTCGTCCACAGCCACGCGCCAAAGCGCCGCGGATCGGTGTAGCGGAGCACTTTGCCGTTGCTCATTACCAGGTCAACGTGATCGTGTTTTTCCGCAGGCAGTTCTTCGGTCAGGATGCGCAGGCTCCCGGACATCCCAAGATGGATAATGATCCAGCCGTCAGGCAGCTCCAGCAGCAGGTATTTCGCGCGGCGCTGCACGCTAAGGACGGGTTTGTCGCTTAACGCGTGGATCTCATCGGACACCGGCCAGCGCAGTCGTCCATTGCGAACGACGGCATGAAGAATAGTCGCGCCGACCAGATGGGGCTCAATGCCGCGACGGCTGGTCTCTACCTCAGGTAATTCAGGCATGGTTCCTCCGTTGAGATGCAGAATGCAAAAAACCCCGCAGTTGCGGGGTTTTTCAATACAAGGAGGCTAAAATTATTTGATTTTAGCTTCTTTGTACAGTACGTGCTGGCGTACAACTGGATCGAATTTTTTCAGTTCCAGTTTTTCCGGCTTAGTACGTTTGTTCTTCGTGGTGGTGTAGAAGTGACCTGTACCAGCAGAAGAAACCAGCTTGATTTTCTCGCGAATACCTTTAGCCATGATTTATTTCCTCTTTAAGTACTTAGTACTTTTCGCCACGGGCACGCAGTTCAGACAGAACTGTATCGATGCCTTTCTTATCGATTACACGCATACCTTTAGCAGATACACGCAGGGTGACAAAACGCTTCTCGCTCTCAACCCAGAAACGGTGAGAGTGCAGGTTCGGCAGGAAACGGCGTTTAGTCGCGTTCAGTGCGTGGGAACGGTTGTTACCGGTCACCGGACGCTTGCCAGTAACTTGGCAGACTCGGGACATGTCTATTCTCCAAAAATCAAATTAGCTCGAGCTTCGTATGGGGTATCGGCGCCTCGTCAGGCTTTACAGCCCGGTCATCGCGTAGTTCTAAGTGAACTCTCGATTGCCAGGCCCAAATGCCAAACCCGAGATTCTCAAAGGTGGCGTAGTATACGCTGACTCGGCGGTGTGCTCAAGTCCCGAACAGACAAAGATCCCGATGGATCGCGAGAAATAGCCTAAATCCAGCCATGTTCTGCAAAAGAAATATACTCTCCGCGGCCAATTATCAGATGGTCCAGAACACGAATGTCCATGAATTGACAGCATTTGATAATGCGTTCGGTGATTTCTTTGTCAGCTCTGCTCGGTTCTGCACAGCCAGAGGGGTGATTATGCGCGAGGATCACCCCCGCTGCATTCACTTTTATCGCTTCACGCACAATTTCACGCGGATGTACCTCAACGTGGCTCAGTGTACCCGAAAACAGGCGGCTGTGCTTCAGTACCCGGTTCCTGTTGTCGAGAAAGATCACCATAAAGATCTCCCGCTCCAGACCAGATAGCTGGCTTTGCAAAAATTCGCGGGTCATGTCAGGGGTAAGGATCGGATCTTGCTCCTCCATCTGTACGTTATAAAATCGCCGGGCAAGTTCAGCAATACCCCGTAACTGGGCATACTTCGCGACGCCAATGCCTTCTACGTGCGTAAATGCCTCCAGTTCGGCTGTCAGCAAACCATGTAGTGAACCAAAATGGTCTATCAGATTTTTCGCCAGCGTAAATACCGTTTTTCCCTTCGTACCTGTACGTAAAAAGAGCGCCAGCAGCTCCTCGTCTTTTAATAACGCGACGCCATGACGCAGCATTTTTTCGCGCGGTAGCAGCAGTTCAGTCTCTTCCATGCCCGGCCTCCTTCTGTTTGCCATTATGCTGCCACAGGCAAATCCGGGGCTCGACGCTGAGGTTTCGTTCTTGCGTAGCGCCTCGCAAAGTGCATAAAGGACTTCATCACCCCCTATTTGGGATTGTGGTAAAATGCCCGCTCTCTGGTGAAACCCAACAGGAAAGAATCATGATGAGCCTGGCCGGTAAAAAAATCGTTCTTGGCGTGAGCGGCGGCATTGCTGCCTATAAAGCGCCGGAGCTGGTGCGTCGTCTGCGCGAGCGCGGGGCGGACGTGCGGGTCGCGATAACCGAAGGCGGTAAAGCCTTTATCACCCCTCTGAGCCTGCAGGCGGTTTCAGGATACCCGGTATCTGACAGCCTGCTCGATCCGGCCGCCGAAGCCGCGATGGGGCATATTGAGCTTGGGAAATGGGCCGATCTGGTGATTCTTGCCCCTGCCACGGCAGATTTAATTGCCCGCGTGGCGGCCGGTATGGCGAACGATCTGGTTTCGACCATTTGCCTCGCGACGCCTGCCCCCGTCGCCGTTGTGCCCGCCATGAACCAGCAGATGTACCGCAATGCCGCCACCCAGCATAATCTGGAGACGCTGGCTTCGCGCGGCCTGCTTGTCTGGGGCCCGGACAGCGGCAGCCAGGCCTGCGGCGACGTTGGCCCGGGGCGTATGCTCGACCCGCTGACGATTGTGGATATGGCCGCCGCCCATTTTTCACCTGTCAACGACCTGCAACATCTCAACATCATGATTACCGCGGGCCCGACGCGCGAGCCGCTGGACCCGGTGCGTTACATCACCAACCACAGCTCCGGCAAAATGGGCTTTGCGATTGCTGCCGCAGCGGCAAAACGCGGTGCTAACGTCACGCTGGTCAGCGGCCCGGTCTCGTTACCTACGCCACCTTTTGTACAGCGTATTAATG
Source organism: Enterobacter cloacae complex sp. P47BA (assembly GCF_014930485.1). Lineage (NCBI taxonomy): Bacteria > Pseudomonadati > Pseudomonadota > Gammaproteobacteria > Enterobacterales > Enterobacteriaceae > Enterobacter > Enterobacter cloacae complex sp. P47BA. Next base: position 85,206 of record NZ_JADBRF010000020.1, read on the forward strand.
TTACCACCGCGCTGGAGATGGAAGCCGCCGTGCAGGCTCATGCGCAACGCCAGCAGATTTTTATCGGCTGTGCGGCCGTGGCAGACTATCGCGCCGAGACCATCGCCGAGTCTAAAATTAAAAAGCAAGGCGATGAATTAACACTGAAAATGGTGAAAAACCCGGACATTGTTGCCGGTGTCGCCGCATTAAAAAGCCATCGTCCTTACGTTGTTGGATTTGCCGCAGAAACGAATAATGTGGAAGAATATGCCCGGCAAAAACGTACCCGCAAAAACCTCGATTTAATTTGCGCGAACGACGTATCGCTGGCCACGCAAGGATTTAATAGCGACAGCAACGCACTGCACCTTTTCTGGCAGGATGGAGATAAAATCTTACCGCTTGAGCGCAAGGAACTCCTGGGCCAACAATTACTGGACGAGATCGTTACCCGTTATGATGAAAAAAATCGACGTTAAGATTCTGGACCCGCGTGTTGGCGAGCAATTCCCGCTGCCAACCTATGCCACCTCCGGCTCTGCCGGACTTGACCTGCGCGCCTGTCTCGATGACGCCGTAGAACTGGCTCCCGGTGCCACTACCCTGATCCCGACTGGCCTGGCGATCCACATTGCAGACCCGTCTCTGGCGGCAGTGATCCTGCCGCGCTCGGGTCTGGGCCATAAGCACGGCGTAGTGCTGGGTAACCTGGTCGGCCTGATCGACTCCGACTACCAGGGTCAGCTGATGGTGTCCGTCTGGAACCGTGGTCAGGACAGCTTCACCATTGAACCGGGCGAGCGTATCGCGCAGATGGTTTTTGTACCGGTGGTACAGGCAGAATTTAACCTGGTGGCAGACTTTGATGCCACCGACCGTGGCGAAGGCGGCTTCGGCCATTCCGGGCGCAAATAACCGCCCGACACACGTATCTCGCAGCGCCATAACGCAATAACAAACCGCAAACGTCAGTTTGCGGTCGCTGTGTGGATGCCAGCCTGGCAAGTGCTTATTTTCAGGGGTATTTTGTAACATGGCAGAAAAACAAACCGCGAAAAGGAATCGTCGCGAAGAAATACTTCAATCTCTGGCTCTGATGCTTGAATCCAGCGATGGCAGTCAACGCATCACCACCGCCAAACTGGCCGCCTCTGTGGGCGTGTCTGAGGCGGCGCTGTATCGTCATTTCCCCAGCAAAACAAAAATGTTCGACAGCCTGATCGAGTTTATTGAAGACAGTCTGATCACGCGCATTAACCTGATTCTGAAAGATGAAAAAGATACCACCGCGCGTCTTCGTCTGATTGTGCTGTTAATACTGGGCTTTGGGGAGCGCAATCCGGGTTTAACCCGTATCCTGACCGGCCACGCGCTAATGTTTGAGCAGGACAGGTTGCAGGGCCGCATCAATCAGCTTTTTGAGCGTATTGAAGCGCAGCTGCGCCAGGTGCTGCGCGAGAAGAAAATGCGTGAAGGCGAAGGATACAATACGGATGAGACATTGCTGGCAAGCCAGATACTGGCGTTTTGTGAAGGCATGCTCTCCCGCTTTGTGCGCAGCGAATTCAAATACCGACCAACGGACGATTTTGACGCCCGCTGGCCGTTAGTGGCAGCGCAGCTGCAGTAGCACCGCAGGCCCGGTAAGCGTAGCGCCGCCGGGCAATTCAATTACACGCCAAACTCTTCGCGATACGCCCGCACCGCCGCCAGGTGATCCGCCATCTCTGGCTTCTCTTCCAGATACGCAATCAGGTCTTTCAGGGTGATGATAGAGGTCACTTTGCAGCTGTAATCACGCTCTACTTCCTGGATAGCAGAGATATCGCCGCGACCGCGCTCCTGACGATCAAGAGAAATCAGCACGCCAGCCAGCGTCGCACCGTTGGCCTGGATAATCTCCATAGATTCACGGATCGCGGTGCCTGCGGTAATCACGTCGTCGACCAGCATCACGCGGCCCTGCAGCGCGCTGCCCACAAGATTACCGCCTTCACCGTGGGTTTTGGCCTCTTTGCGGTTAAAGCAGTACGGCACATCACGGTCATGGTGCTCCGCCAGCGCCACCGCCGTGGTGGTTGCAATCGGAATGCCCTTGTACGCCGGGCCAAACAGCAGGTCGAAATCAATCCCGGAATCCACCAGCGCTTCGGCATAGAAGCGGCCTAACAGTGCCAGATCGCGCCCGGTATTAAACAGCCCGGCGTTGAAGAAATACGGGCTCTTACGCCCGGATTTCAGCGTAAATTCGCCAAACTTAAGTACCTGTTTATTAATCGCAAACTCAATAAACTGGCGCTGATACGATTTCATGGATTCGCTCCTTTGGTTTTTTCTGTCTTACAGGCAAAAAAAAGGCGACTCATTGGTCGCCTTTAAAATCAATTTTCTAACGCCGCTTTTTGCGTCGTTACAATGGATTCGATTCCCCCTCGGGCCAACGCCAGCAGGGAGAGAAGTTCTTCATGGGTGAACGGCTCACCTTCCGCCGTCCCCTGCACCTCAATGATGCGACCATCTTCGGTCATCACCACGTTCATGTCCGTCTCGGCGGCAGAATCTTCAACGTATTCCAGATCGCAAAGCGCTTCACCATTAACGATCCCCACGGAAACCGCCGCGACCATCCCTTTCATAGGGTTGGTTTTCAGCTTACCGGCTGCAACCAGCTTGTTCAGGGCATCGGCCAGCGCCACACAGGCACCGGTAATGGACGCGGTACGCGTGCCGCCATCTGCCTGAATCACGTCGCAGTCCAGGGTAATAGTGAATTCACCGAGGATTTTCAGGTCAACGGCGGCGCGCAGCGCACGTGCGATCAGGCGCTGGATTTCCATGGTACGTCCACCCTGCTTACCCTTTGCCGCTTCACGGGCGTTACGGGTATGGGTCGCGCGCGGCAGCATGCCGTACTCTGCGGTGATCCAGCCCTGGCCCTGACCTTTCAGAAAGCGCGGAACACCTTCTTCGATGGACGCGGTGCAAAGCACTTTGGTGTCACCAAACTCAACCAGCACGGAGCCTTCAGCGTGTTTTGTATAGTTACGGGTCAGGGTGACGGGACGCACCTGATTGGCGCTACGACCTGATGGACGCATGATGGATTCTCCGGCTTGAAACGAATGTGGCTGCGCATTATACGGATAAAGGACGCTTATTCCTATCCTGAGAAGCCCCCGAAAGCTATAATCCCCCCATCTCTCCTTTAAAAACGGGAATGTCTATGATCCGCAGTATGACCGCCTACGCCCGGCGTGAAATCAAGGGTAGCTGGGGTAGCGCTACCTGGGAAATGCGTTCGGTAAACCAGCGCTATCTGGAAACATATTTCCGTATGCCGGAACAGTTCCGCAGCCTTGAACCTGTAGTGCGCGAGCGTATCCGTTCGCGTCTGACCCGCGGGAAAGTGGAATGCAACCTGCGTTTTGAGCCCGATGCAAGCGCGCAGGGCGAACTGATCCTCAACGAGAAGCTGGCAAAACAGCTCGTGAATGCGGCGAACTGGGTCAAAATGCAGAGCGATGAAGGCGAAATCAACCCCGTTGATATTCTGCGCTGGCCTGGCGTCATGGCCGCCGGCGAGCAGGATCTGGACGCGATTGCAGCAGAAATTCTGGCAGCCCTCGACGGCACGCTGGATGACTTTATCGTTGCCCGCGAAACTGAAGGTCAGGCGCTAAAAGCGATGATTGAGCAGCGCCTTGAAGGCGTCAGCGCTGAAGTGGCGAAGGTTCGCGCCCATATGCCGGAAGTGCTGCAGTGGCAGCGCGAGCGTCTGGTCGCCAAGCTGGAAGAAGCGGAAGTTCAGCTGGAAAACACCCGTCTGGAACAAGAGCTGGTGCTGATGGCGCAGCGTATCGATGTTGCCGAAGAGCTGGATCGTCTGGAAGCGCACGTGAAAGAGACCTATAACATCCTGAAGAAGAAGGAAGCTGTAGGCCGCCGCCTGGACTTTATGATGCAGGAGTTCAACCGCGAGTCGAACACTTTGGCGTCTAAGTCTATCAACGCTGAAGTGACCAACTCAGCGATTGAACTCAAGGTTCTGATTGAGCAGATGCGCGAGCAGATCCAGAATATCGAGTAATCGCTTTTTGGATGGCGTCGGCTGACGCCATTCATTATTATTTCTAATCCGAATTATCACCTCTTTTCTAATTCAGCAGCCAAGTATCAAAGATATTCAACATGTATTGATTAAATTTTATAGGTGAAACCCAATCGCCTTAGAAAATCTCAATCGTGATCTTGCGCACAAATCGCTAACCTTTCCGCGTTCACACCGGAGGGTATATGCTGCTTCACATTCTTTATCTTATTGGTATCACCGCCGAAGCCATGACTGGCGCTCTCGCCGCCGGGCGTCGCCGGATGGACACCTTCGGTGTGATCATTATTGCCACTGCAACCGCCCTGGGCGGCGGTTCCGTGCGCGATATCCTGCTTGGCCATTACCCGCTCGGCTGGGTGAAGCATCCTGAGTATGTGATTATCGTCGCAACGGCCGCCGTATTAACCACCATCGTGGCACCCGTTATGCCGCACCTTCGCCGCCTGTTCCTGGTGCTTGATGCACTGGGGCTGATCGTCTTTTCTATCATCGGCGCGCAAATCGCGCTCGATATGGGGGAAGGCCCGGTTATCGCCACCATTGCTGCCGTGGTGACGGGCGTTTTCGGCGGCGTGCTGCGCGATATGTTCTGCAAACGCATTCCTCTGGTCTTCCAAAAAGAGCTGTATGCCGGTATCTCCTTCGCCGCAGCGGTGCTCTACATTGCCCTGCAGCATTACGTTTCAAACCACGACGTGGTGGTCATCTCCACGCTGCTGTTTGGCTTTACGGCCCGCATGCTGGCGCTGCGTCTGAAGCTCGGATTGCCCGTGTTTCACTATAAGCACAGCGCCCACTGATCTCAGAACCCATTGATGTGCTGCTGAGCAAGCCACCTGACCAGCACATCGATCTCTGGCGCGTGCAGCCAGGCAACGATTTGCCGCGCCGTCTCCGCTCCCGTCCCCGGCAAGGCCTGCCAGGCCTTTTCACTGCGTTCGCTCATCTTCTGCCACGACACATCTTCCAACGCCTTCAGCGAGGCCTGTGGCAGCGGAACACCCAGCGCCATAATCCAGCGGATAAAAGGCTGCTCATGCACCTGATTAAAGCGATGCCAGAGCGCCAGCCCGCGTGCGGCAGAGAATCCCGGCGTCGACTGCAGTTGCTCCTGCGTTAATAGCAGCCACGAAAAGAGATGTTCAAAATGATGCGCCTGCCAGAGTGTCCGCCAGCCTGACTCACCTAATCCTTCAATGTTGAATACCTGCTTTGAACTGAGCCACGTCAGCCGGGCAAAGAACTGTTCCATACACTCCGGCGAGGCATAAAAGCAACTCAGGGAGTGATAACGCGAGGCCGGAGGCTCTGGTTTTTGTCTGTCCGCCCCTCGCCAGACCACCTTATCAAACCGGGGGATACCCTGCCCTGCCAGGCTGACCTGGATCTGATCGCCCGGGGCAATATCCAGCCTCTGCCAGCGCCCAACCGAACCGAGACTCACTCGCTGCACCCGTTTATCGTCCAACTGCACAGGCTCAAGTGCCGCCACGACAGAAATTTTGCCCGTGCGCCCCACGGAAAAAAGAATATTCCTGACCTCTGCCACCTGTGCCGCAGGCGAATATTTCCACGCGATAATCCAGTTGCCTTCGCCGGGCAGCCAACTCTCCCCTGTAGGTGGCTCCGCAGACCGAACCACTATGCCATCCGTGGCAAAGGGCAATGCCGTGTTTTGCCAGGCCAAACGCTGTTTTTCAACAGAATCAACCGCTTGTACGGGCAACGTATAGCGCGCCGTCAGGGAAAAGCCTGCGCTGGACAGCTCAGACAGCCTGTTTTCCATTCCCTTCGGTCCATCCGGCCAGGCCCAGATAAATATTCCGGTCTGGCTCAAAAGCGCGTTGTCCTTTTGTCGCATCATCGCGCCTGCCACTTTTGCGCGAGCATTCATTCCGCCCATCTGCCGCTGGACGTGGTTTTCGCGTAGCCAGAAAAGCTCCCCCTGTAAGACGCTGTTTGCAAGCGCGCCGGATACCTCCTTGGGCACGGACGGGATCAAACGCACGCGGGCCGTCCAGTCCTCGCCTTTTAGCCCATTACCACGGCTGATGGCCCGCGCTAGCTTTCCGTTGCGATACACCAGCGTCACAGCCACGCCATCAACTTTTGGCTGCATCCAGAGATTTTTCCGGCCGTGCATCCAGTGACCCAGCGCTTCTTTGCTGGCTGCTTTACGTACCCCCGTATGGGCAACAGGATGTTTTACGTTTCCCTCCAGCGCAGGAAGGGCGCTCTCAGCAAAATCGTTGCCGAAACAGCGCTGCCACTGGGTTAAACGGCCGTTGAGCTGGTCATACACTTCGTCACTGACCTCGCTCACCCCCAGCTTCCAGTAAGCTTCATCCCAGCGTTTGATTTGTGCGCTTAATGACGCAATCTCTTTTTCGGCTTTTGCCTGTGACCACACCGGGCACACCGCCGCCCCGTAACCACACCACAACAGCATTAACCCGCTTATCCACCGCCACATCGCTATCCCTCCTTTGCAATGCAGGAGGTATAACCTGACGTGAGAAACGACGCTAATAGCAACCTTTCACGTTGCGAGGCGCTATCCAGCGTTAATTTTTATTGCTGCAAACCGCAGGTAAAACCTGAAAACGGTACGCAAAATTCAATAATCCAGGGGAAAAAGTGTGACAAAGGCTACGTCACACAGCGGCGACGTGTATAATAAGCCCGTATGTAGGACTTCTTCGTTAACACATACAAAAGACTCTCATGGCTCAAGGCACGCTTTATATTGTTTCTGCCCCTAGCGGCGCGGGTAAATCCAGCCTTATTCAGGCACTGTTAAAAACCCAACCGTTGTACGACACACAGGTTTCTGTTTCTCACACCACGCGAGCGCCGCGTCCGGGTGAAGTGCACGGTGAACACTATTTCTTTGTGGATCACGACGAGTTCAGAGCGATGATCGGCAGAGATGCGTTTCTTGAACACGCAGAAGTGTTCGGTAACTACTACGGCACCTCGCGTGAAACCATTGAGCAGGTTCTGGCGACGGGCGTGAATGTGTTCCTCGACATCGACTGGCAGGGCGCACAGCAAATTCGCAAGAAAATGCCTGACTCGCGCAGTATCTTTATTTTACCGCCGTCGAAGGATGAGCTGGATCGCCGCCTGCGTGGCCGCGGTCAGGACAGTGAAGAAGTCATCGCAAAGCGTATGGAACAGGCAGTTGCAGAAATGAGCCATTACGCGGAATATGATTACCTTATTGTGAATGATGATTTTGATGCCGCGCTGAGCGATCTCAAAACCATTCTTCGCGCAGAACGACTGCGTATGAGCCGCCAGAAGCAGCGACATGACGCATTAATCACCAAACTGTTGGCAGACTGAACCCACTTTCAGTATCATGCCCAGTCATTTCTTCACCTGTGGAGCATTTTAAGTATGGCACGCGTAACTGTTCAGGACGCTGTAGAGAAAATTGGTAACCGTTTTGACCTGGTGCTGGTCGCCGCGCGTCGCGCTCGTCAGATGCAGGTGGGTGGTAAAGATCCGCTGGTACCGGAAGAAAACGATAAAACCACCGTTATTGCACTTCGCGAAATCGAAGAAGGTCTGATCAACAACCAGATCCTCGACGTGCGTGAGCGCCAGGAGCAGCAAGAGCAGGAAGCCGCAGAACTGCAGGCCGTAACCGCCATTGCTGAAGGTCGTCGTTAATTAAACCTGCGGGTCGCCCTTGTATCTGTTTGAAAGCCTGAATCAACTGATTCAAATCTACCTGCCTGAAGACCAGATTAAGCGTCTTCAGCAGGCGTATCTCGTTGCACGTGACGCTCACGAGGGCCAGACACGTTCAAGCGGTGAACCCTACATCACGCACCCGGTTGCGGTAGCCTGTATTCTGGCCGAGATGAAACTCGACTACGAAACGCTGATGGCTGCCCTGCTGCACGACGTGATCGAAGATACCCCTGCCACCTACCAGGATATGGAACAGCTGTTTGGCAAAAGCGTTGCCGAGCTGGTGGAAGGGGTCTCTAAGCTTGATAAGCTGAAATTCCGCGACAAGAAAGAGGCGCAAGCCGAAAACTTCCGCAAGATGATTATGGCGATGGTGCAGGATATCCGCGTCATTCTCATCAAACTCGCTGACCGTACCCACAACATGCGCACGCTGGGCTCACTTCGCCCGGATAAACGTCGCCGCATTGCCCGTGAAACCCTCGAAATTTACAGTCCGCTGGCGCACCGTTTAGGTATCCACCACATCAAAACCGAGCTGGAAGAACTGGGCTTTGAAGCGTTGTACCCGAACCGCTATCGCGTGATTAAAGAGGTGGTGAAAGCCGCACGCGGTAACCGTAAAGAGATGATTCAAAAGATCCTCTCTGAAATTGAAGGGCGTTTGCAGGAAGCGGGAATCCCGTGCCGCGTCAGCGGTCGCGAAAAACATCTTTACTCCATCTACTGCAAAATGGTGCTCAAAGAGCAGCGTTTTCACTCGATCATGGATATCTACGCGTTCCGCGTAATCGTCCACGACTCTGACACCTGCTACCGCGTGCTGGGGCAGATGCACAGCCTCTATAAACCGCGCCCGGGGCGCATGAAAGATTACATCGCCATTCCTAAAGCGAACGGCTATCAATCTTTGCATACCTCGATGATCGGTCCGCACGGCGTGCCTGTTGAAGTGCAGATCCGCACCGAAGACATGGACCAGATGGCAGAGATGGGTGTAGCCGCACACTGGGCTTACAAAGAGCACGGTGGCGAAAGCAGCACCACCGCGCAAATCCGCGCCCAGCGCTGGATGCAGAGCCTGCTGGAGCTTCAGCAGAGTGCGGGTAGCTCGTTCGAATTTATCGAGAGCGTTAAATCCGATCTCTTCCCGGATGAGATTTACGTTTTCACCCCAGAAGGTCGCATTGTCGAACTGCCTGCGGGCGCAACACCGGTCGACTTCGCCTACGCCGTGCATACCGATATCGGGCACGCCTGCGTGGGCGCGCGCGTCGACAGACAGCCTTACCCGCTGTCTCAGCCGCTCTCCAGCGGACAGACGGTCGAAATTATTACCGCGCCGGGCGCACGTCCGAACGCGGCCTGGCTGAACTTTGTCGTGAGTTCCAAAGCACGCGCCAAAATTCGTCAGCTGTTGAAAAACCTCAAGCGCGATGACTCCGTCAGCCTGGGGCGTCGCCTGCTCAACCACGCGTTGGGCGGCAGCCGCAAGCTGGCTGAGATCCCACCGGAGCATATTCAGCGTGAACTCGACCGTATGAAGCTCACGTCTCTGGACGATCTGCTGGCGGAAATTGGTCTGGGTAACGCGATGAGCGTCGTGGTGGCGAAAAACCTGCAGCAGGGCGAAGCGACGCCATCTGCTCCAGGCGCATCCGGCCATGCTCATCTGCCGATCAAAGGCGCGGACGGGGTGCTAATCACCTTCGCAAAATGTTGCCGTCCAATCCCTGGCGACCCGATTATTGCGCACGTCAGTCCGGGCAAAGGGCTGGTTATCCACCATGAATCCTGTCGTAACATTCGCGGCTACCAGAAAGAAGCCGAGAAGTTTATGGCGGTCGAGTGGGATAAAGAGACGGCGCAGGAATTTATCACCGAAATTAAGGTGGATATGTTCAACCACCAGGGTGCCCTGGCGAACCTGACGGCAGCCATCAACACGGCCTCGTCCAACATTCAGAGCCTGAATACGGAAGAAAAAGACGGCCGCGTCTATAGCGCCTTTATTCGTCTGACCGCTCGCGACCGCGTGCATCTGGCGAACATTATGCGCAAGATCCGCGTCATGCCGGACGTGATTAAAGTCACCCGAAACCGAAACTAGGTTTATGAATTCACAACGTTATGCCCGTATCTGCGAAATGCTTGCCAGACGCCAGCCTGACCTGACGGTCTGCATGGAGCAGGTGCATAAACCTCATAACGTCTCTGCCATCGTCCGTACCGCAGATGCCGTCGGCGTGCATGAAGTGCACGCCGTCTGGCCGGGTCACCGGATGCGAACCATGGTCTCTGCTGCGGCAGGCAGTAACAGCTGGGTATCCGTCAAATCTCACCAGACGATTGGCGATGCCGTATCGCATCTGAAAGGACGCGGTATGCAGATCCTGGCGACAAACCTGTCCAATAAGGCCGTGGATTTCCGCGAGATAGACTATACCCGCCCGACCTGCATTTTGATGGGTCAGGAGAAAACCGGGATCTCCCAGGAAGCGCTGGATCTGGCGGATCGGGACATCATCATTCCGATGATCGGCATGGTCCAGTCCCTTAACGTCTCCGTGGCGTCCGCGCTCATTCTGTATGAAGCGCAGCGCCAGCGTCAGAACGCCGGGATGTACGAGCGCAGCAACAGCATGCTGCCGGAAGAAGAACAGCAGCGCCTGCTGTTTGAAGGTGGCTATCCGGTGCTGGCACGCGTTGCGAAGCAGAAAAAATTGCCTTACCCCCACGTCAACGCGCAGGGCGAAATTGAAGCCGATGCCGAGTGGTGGGCCACCATGCAGTACGCCGGGTAACCGATGAAAGGCCGCCTGCTGGATGCTATCCCGCTCAACAGCCTGACGGGCGTGGGCGCGGCGCAAAGCAATAAGCTGGCAAAAATTGGCCTGTACACCGTGCAGGATCTCCTGCTTCATCTCCCCCTGCGTTACGAAGACCGCACTCAGCTCTACAAGATTGGCGATCTGCTTCCCGCCATTTACGCCACCGTTGAAGGCGAAGTCCTGAACTGCAATATCACTTTCGGCGGACGCCGGATGATGACCTGTCAGATCAGCGACGGTACCGGCATCCTCACCATGCGTTTCTTCAACTTCAGCGCAGCAATGAAAAACAGCCTGGCGACAGGCCGCAGAGTGCTGGCCTATGGCGAAGCCAAACGCGGGAAATACGGCGCAGAGATGATCCACCCGGAGTACCGCGTGCAGGGCGATCTCAGCACGCCGGAGCTGCAGGAGACGCTCACCCCGGTTTACCCGACGACCGAAGGCATCAAGCAGGCGACGCTGCGTAAGCTCACCGATCAGGCCCTGGAACTGCTGGATACCTGCGCCATTACCGAACTGCTGCCGCCAGAACTGGCTCAGGGGATGATGAGCCTGCCCGAGGCGCTGCGCACCCTGCACCGCCCGCCGCCAACGCTGCAGCTCAGCGATTTAGAAAGCGGTAAACACCCCGCCCAACGGCGTCTTATCCTTGAGGAATTACTGGCGCATAACCTGAGCATGCTGGCGCTGCGCGCCGGCGCGCAGCGTTTCCACGCTCAGCCGTTAAGCCCGAATGATGTGCTCAAAGATAAGCTGCTGGCCTCGCTACCCTTTAAGCCCACCGGCGCGCAGGCGCGCGTCACCGCCGAGATTGAGCGCGACATGGCGCTCGACGTGCCGATGATGCGCCTGGTGCAGGGCGACGTAGGTTCAGGTAAAACGCTGGTTGCCGCCCTGGCCGCGTTACGCGCCATCGCCCACGGCAAACAGGTCGCGCTGATGGCACCAACCGAGCTGCTGGCTGAACAGCACGCCAACAATTTCCGCGCCTGGTTCGCACCGCTCGGGATTGAGGTGGGCTGGCTCGCCGGAAAGCAAAAAGGCAAAGCGCGTCTTGCGCAGCAGGAAGCCATCGCCAGCGGCCAGGTGCAGATGATTGTCGGCACACACGCTATCTTTCAGGAGCAGGTGCAGTTTAACGGCCTCGCGCTGGTGATTATCGACGAGCAGCACCGCTTCGGCGTGCATCAGCGTCTGGCGCTGTGGGAAAAAGGGCTGCAGCAGGGCTTCCACCCGCACCAGCTGATCATGACCGCCACGCCGATCCCGCGTACCCTGGCGATGACCGCCTACGCCGATCTGGATACCTCTACCATCGACGAACTGCCGCCGGGCCGAACGCCGGTGACGACGGTCGCCATACCGGATACGCGCCGCAGCGACATCATTGACCGGGTGCGCAATGCCTGCACCCATGAAGGGCGTCAGGCCTACTGGGTCTGTACCCTGATTGAAGAGTCTGAACTGCTGGAAGCCCAGGCCGCCGAAGCGACGTGGGAAGAGCTCAGGCTGGCACTGCCCGAGCTGAACGTTGGCCTGGTTCACGGCCGCATGAAGCCTGCCGAGAAGCAGGCGGTGATGCAATCCTTCAAACAGGGGGAACTGCATTTGCTGGTCGCGACGACGGTCATCGAAGTGGGCGTTGACGTCCCCAACTCCAGTTTGATGATCATCGAAAACCCGGAACGTCTGGGGCTTGCCCAGCTCCACCAGCTGCGCGGGCGCGTTGGCCGCGGCGCGGTAGCGTCCCACTGCGTCCTGCTCTACAAAGCTCCGCTCTCGAAAACCGCCCAGATGCGACTGCAGGTGCTGCGCGACAGCAACGACGGCTTTGTGATTGCGCAAAAAGATTTGGAGATACGCGGCCCGGGCGAACTACTGGGCACGCGCCAGACGGGAAATGCTGAATTCAAAGTGGCGGATTTACTGCGCGATCAGGCCATGATCCCCGAAGTTCAGCGCCTTGCGCGCCATATTCATGAACGCTACCCCGAACAGGCGGCAGCGTTAATTGAGCGCTGGATGCCGGAAACCGAACGGTATTCCAACGCCTGATCTCAGGCAAACATCGGCAGCATCAGGTAAAGCTTGATCACCAGCGCGTTGACGATATCAATGAAGAATGCGCCGACCATCGGGACCACCAGAAACGCCATATGCGATGGCCCGAATCGTTCGGTGATCGCCTGCATGTTGGCGATAGCCGTTGGGGTAGCCCCCAGACCAAACCCGCAGTGACCGGCCGCCAGCACCGCCGCATCATAGTTTTTCCCCATCATGCGCCAGGTCACGAACATGGCATAAAGCGCCATAAACAGCGCCTGCACCGCCAGAATCGCCACCATCGGCAGCGCCAGCGAGGCCAGCTCCCACAGCTTCAGGCTCATCAGCGCCATCGCCAGGAACAGCGACAGACAGACGTTGCCAAGCACCGATACCGCACGGTCAAACACGCGATAGAAGCCCATCAGCGCCAGACCGTTGCTCAGGATCACCCCGATAAACAGCACGCAGACAAAGGTCGGCAGTTCAAACGCGGTACCCGCCAGCCATTGCGCAACCACTTTGCCCACGGTCAGGCAGATGGCAATCATTGCGATGGTTTCAATCATCACCAGCGAGGTGATGCTGCGGCCAACGTCCGGTTTTTCAAACGCGGTCGGCACCATTTCATCGTCCGGTCTGCCATTCGGCGTGGTGGAGTGCTTCACCAGATAACGCGCTACCGGGCCGCCAATCAGGCCACCCAGCACCAGGCCAAAGGTCGCGCAGGCCATCGCCACTTCCGTCGCGTTTTCAAAACCGTAGCGTTCGATGAACAGCTTGCTCCACGCCGCGCCGGTGCCGTGACCGCCCGAAAGGGTAATCGACCCCGCCAGCAGCCCCATCAGCGGATCCAGCCCCAGCAGCGTTGCCATACCGATGCCAATCGCGTTTTGCATCAGCAACAGCCCCACCACCACAATCAGAAACACGCCGAGCACCTTACCGCCCGAGCGCAGGCTTGCCAGATTAGCGTTCAGGCCGATGGTGGCAAAGAAAGCCAGCATTAGCGGGTCTTTCAGGGACATATCAAAATCAATTTCCCAGCCCATGCTTTTTTTCAGTATCAGCAAGGCCAGCGCCACCAGCAGACCGCCGGCGACAGGTTCAGGAATAGTGTATTTTTTCAGAAAGGAAACGCTGTGGACCAGCTTGCGACCAAGCAGAAGAACCAGCGTTGCGGCAACAAGGGTCGACAACGTATCGAGATGAATCATAAAAGGCTCCTGTTATGCGCGTATTCCATACACACGCGGCGTTATCCTGGGCCGGTTTGCGCTCGTCATGAGCCCCCGGCGCAAAAAGTGTAATTTTTTTTTCCGATAGGTTGTAAAAAACCTGCTCACAGCGGCAGATTTTCTTCCTTTTTTTTGCTGGCAATCGTTTGCTTTTACCAGGTGGTCAGATAAAATGCCCGCTTTTCCACCGTGGGATTGCCGCCGATGTCCGTTAACACCATAGAATCGCCAGATGCGCAACCGATTGCGCAGAAGCAAAATAGCGAACTGATTTACCGCCTTGAAGACCGACCGCCGCTGCCGCAGACGCTTTTTGCCGCCTGCCAGCATCTTCTGGCGATGTTTGTTGCGGTGATCACCCCGGCGCTGCTGATTTGCCAGGCGCTCGGTTTACCGGCGCAGGACACGCAGCACATTATCAGTATGTCTCTGTTCGCCTCCGGCGTGGCCTCCATTATTCAAATTAAAGCCTGGGGCCCGGTGGGGTCTGGGCTACTGTCGATTCAGGGCACCAGCTTTAACTTCGTGGCGCCGCTGATCATGGGCGGTACGGCGCTGAAAACCGGCGGTGCGGATGTTCCGACCATGATGGCGGCGCTGTTCGGCACCCTGATGCTGGCAAGCTGCACGGAGATGGTCATCTCCCGCGTGCTGCACCTGGCACGCCGTGTGATCACCCCGCTGGTTTCCGGCGTGGTGGTGATGATTATCGGCCTGTCGCTGATTCAGGTGGGCCTCACCTCCATCGGTGGCGGCTACGCGGCAATGAGCGACCACACCTTCGGCGCGCCGAAAAACCTGCTGCTGGCGGGCGTGGTGCTGGCGATCATTATTTTGCTTAACCGTCAGCGTAACCCTTACCTGCGCGTGGCCTCGCTGGTGATCGCCATGGCGGCGGGCTATCTGCTGGCGTGGGCGCTGGGGATGCTGCCGGAGAACACCGCGCCGACCAACAGCGCGCTGATCACCGTCCCAACGCCGCTTTATTACGGCCTGGGCATAGACTGGGGTCTGCTCCTGCCGCTGATGCTGGTCTTTATGATTACTTCTCTGGAGACCATCGGTGATATCACCGCTACCTCCGACGTCTCTGAGCAGCCGGTTTCCGGCCCGCTGTACATGAAGCGTCTTAAAGGCGGCGTACTGGCGAACGGCCTGAACTCGTTTGTCTCTGCGGTATTCAACACCTTCCCGAACTCCTGCTTCGGCCAGAACAACGGTGTGATCCAGCTGACCGGCGTGGCCAGCCGCTACGTTGGTTTCGTGGTGGCGCTGATGCTGATCGTCCTCGGCCTGTTCCCGGCGGTGAGCGGCTTTGTGCAGCACATTCCTGAGCCGGTGCTGGGCGGCGCAACGCTGGTGATGTTTGGGACTATCGCGGCCTCCGGCGTGCGTATCGTCTCCCGCGAGCCGCTGAACCGCCGCGCAATCATGATTATCGCGCTGTCGCTGGCCGTTGGTCTGGGTGTTTCCCAGCAGCCGCTGATCCTGCAGTTTGCGCCGGACTGGGTTAAAAACCTGCTCTCTTCCGGCATTGCCGCGGGCGGTATCACCGCTATCGTGCTGAACCTCGTTTTCCCGCCTGAGAAGAACTGATCTCCCTCACGGCAGGCGGTCAATGCCTGCCGTGACATCTAATTACACCATTCCCGCCTTGAGCATTGCGCATAAATCGTGCATAACTCCCTTATGTTCGTTTCGCGGGATGGAAGACCATGAAATTTATTGGAAAGCTACTCGTCTATCTTCTGGTAGCCCTGCTTATTGTGCTGCTGGCGCTCTATATTTTGCTCCAGACCCGCTGGGGCGCGGCGCAGGTCAGCAGCTGGATTACGGTGAATACCGACTACGAACTCAGTTTCGACAAGATGAATCACCGCTTTTCATCGCCTTCCCACCTCATTCTGGAAAATGTCACCTTTGGGCGGGACGGTAAACCCGCCACATTAGTTGCCAAAAAAGTCGATATTGGCCTGAGCAGCCGTCAGATCACTGCTCCGCTGCACATGGGCACTATCACCCTGTTCGACGGCACGCTGAATCTCTCGCCTCAAACAGCGCCGCTGCCCTTCCAGGCCGATCGTCTGCAGCTGAACAACATGGCCTTTAACAGCCCGAATACTGAATGGGATCTGAGCGCACAGAAGGTCACGGGCGGCGTCAGCCCATGGCAGCCAGAAGCCGGGAACGTGCTGGGTAAAAACGCGAAGATTCAGATGAGCGCCGGCTCGCTGACCCTGAACGGCGTACCGGCCACCAACGTGCTAATCGACGGCCAGTTGAACGGCAAGGAGGTGGTGCTGAACACCATTGGTGCCGATATGGCCCGTGGCTCGCTCACCGGCTCCGCCCTGCGTAACGCCGACGGGAGCTGGATAATCGACACCATGCGCCTGAACGAGATCCGCCTGCAGAGCGACAAAACGCTGAAAGCGTTCTTCGCGCCGCTGGCTACCATCCCCTCCCTGCAAATTGGCCGTCTGGAGGTCACCGATGCCCGCCTGCAGGGCCCGGACTGGGCGGTGACCGATCTCGACTTAAGCCTGCGCAACCTGACTCTCAGCAAAGGCGACTGGCAGAGCCAGGAAGGTCGCCTGTCCATGAACGCCAGCGAGTTTATCTTCGGCTCGCTGCATCTGTTTGACCCGATCCTGAATGCGGAGTTTTCCCCGCAGGGCATAGCGCTGCGTCAGTTCACCTCCCGCTGGGAAGGCGGTATGGTGCGCACGTCCGGCAACTGGCTGCGCGACGGTAAAGCGCTGGTTCTGGACGATGTTGCCATCGCCGGGCTGGAGTACACCCTTCCTGAAAACTGGAAAACGCTGTGGATGGAGCCGCTGCCGGAATGGCTGAACAGCGTCACGCTGCAAAAATTCGGCCTGAGCCGCAACCTGGTGATCGACATCGATCCCGCCTTCCCGTGGCAGATCACCTCCCTGGACGGGTACGGCGCAAACCTGCAGCTGGCGAAAGATCGCCAGTGGGGCGTCTGGGGCGGCAGCGCAACATTAAACGGCGCGGCGGCGACCTTTAACCGCGTCGACGTGCGCCGTCCGTCGCTGGCGCTGAATGCCAACGCCGCCACGGTGAACATTAGCGACCTGAGTGCCTTTACCGAGAAAGGTATTCTGGAAGCCACGGCGACCGTTTCACAACTCCCGCAGCGGCAGACCACGGTGAGCCTGAACGGGCGCGGCGTACCGCTCAACGTGCTGCAGCAGTGGGGCTGGCCTGCGTTACCGATTACGGGCGACGGCAATATTCAGATGACCGCCAGCGGCAGCGTGCAGGCGAATGCGCCATTGAAGCCAACGGTGAATGGGAAGCTGAGCGCGGTAAATATGGATAAGCAGCAGGTTGAGCAGACGATGACGGGCGGCGTGGTTGCAACGCCTGTGCAATAAAGTTTTTGATGTTTGTTCCCTCTCCCTGTGGGCTGAGGGTTCCCCAGAAAAATGAAAAGCACGATGAAGTGTGATCTACTGGTTGCGCTAACAAATCAGAAGAG
>NZ_JADBRF010000021.1:0-93117 GCF_014930485.1 Enterobacter cloacae complex sp. P47BA
TGGTAAAGGAAAGGCCCTGGAGATACCCCACAGCCCCGAAAAAAAGCCAGTCAGTTGCTTAACTGACTGGCATTAGAGCGTTGCTCACCTTTTTTATTTATTCCGAATCAATATCTTTGAGTTCGTTTTCAATAGCCTTCGCGTTTGGATTATCTTCCGGCTTCAGCTTGCCGCCGTTGGCGATAAAGTCATGATTCTGGAAGTACGCTTCACGCACCATAATGTACGGATCGGACGACTGGCGCAGCAGACCGTCTGAATCAAGCAGTTGCGCACGGGTTTCAATCCCTTCCACCGTCCATTTACCCACCGACAGCGGCCAGGTCAGCCACGACAGAACCGGATACAGCGTATCGACCATATCGCCGCCATCATCACGCACGGTGAAGCTGCCATAGAACGGCAGATGGACGTAAGGGCCGTAACCGACACCATAATGCCCCAGCGTACTGCCGAAACGGTGCGGCTGTTCACGCTGCAGTTTCGGGTTTGCCATACCTGCAACATCGATAAAACCACCCATACCCAGCAGGGAGTTCAGGAAGAAGCGCGTAAAGTGCACCATCCCCTGATACGGATCGCCCTGCAGGAAATAGTTGACCATCACCGCAGGCTCTTCGAGGTTGCTGGTAAAATTGCTTAACCCGTTACGCGCGGGCTGTGGAACGTAATCGCGCCATGCTACTGCCACCGGGCGAACCACATACGGGTCCAGCACGTTGTAGTTGAAGCTATACATAGAGCGGTTAAATCCTTCGAGAGGATCGGAGCGTCCCGTTTGCTCCCCGGAGCTGGCGCAGCCCACAAGCATCGTCGCGCCCAGCGCAAGCGCCGACAGCCGAAGTTTCATAAATATCTCCCTGTTCAGTATGGCTATCGTTAATTGCCATCCGTAACGGAGCGTCTGGCGCTCCGTCTGAAAACATGCAAGTGATTGTAACAGCACGTTTACCGATGTCTATGAGTACAGTTACGGGCAGTAATCACCGTGACTCTGATCTCAGCATAGCCTGACTTTTGGAATTCGTTTCGCTGGCAATTTTATAATGTCTTTGAACAAGATGTATCACCTTTGTTGTCATTCCCGCCAATTTAAGAGCATCCCCACAGGCATCCCGATAAAAGCCGCTACGCTTAAAAGAAAGATCAACCTCCGGGAGCAGATATGAAAGAAGTGGGTGAAGACAAAATTGGCGAAAGTAATGAGGAACATGAAATTGAAAGCGAGGAGAAAGCGCGCGGGGAGGAGATAGAGATTGATGAGGATCGCCTCCCCTCCCGCGCGATGGCAATTCACGAACATATACGCCAGGACGGGGAAAAGGAGATGGAGCGCGATGCTATGGCCCTCTTCTGGTCAGCTATCGCGGCTGGACTGTCAATGGGCGCCTCGCTGCTTGCTAAAGGGATATTTCATGTGCAGCTGGAGGGCGTGCCCGGCGGATTTTTACTGGAGAACCTCGGCTACACCTTCGGCTTTATTATCGTCATCATGGCCCGCCAGCAGCTGTTTACTGAGAACACGGTGACCGCCGTACTGCCGGTGATGCAAAACCCTACTCTCGGCAATTTTGGTTTATTGATGAGGCTCTGGAGCGTGGTTCTGCTGGGAAATATCATCGGCACGGGCATCGCGGCCTGGGCATTTGAATATATGCCGATATTTGATGAACCCACCCGGGACGCGTTTGTGAAGATCGGTATGGATGTGATGAAAAACACGCCAGTCGAAATGTTTTCAAATGCCATTATCTCTGGGTGGATTATCGCCACAATGGTGTGGATGTTCCCTTCTGCCGGTAGCGCTAAAATCGTGGTGATCATACTGATGACCTGGCTAATTGCGCTGGCGGATACCACGCATATTGTGGTCGGTACCGTTGAAATACTTTACCTGGTCTTTAACGGTACGCTTCACTGGAGCGATTTTTTCTGGCCGTTCGCCATTCCGACGCTGGCGGGGAATATCTGCGGTGGAACGTTTATCTTCGCGCTGTTAAGCCATGCCCAAATCCGTAACGACATGTCGAATAAACGCAAAGCCGAGCTTAAGGCGCAGGCAGAAAAGGATAAAGCAGCAAAAAAATCAACCTGAATGGTGACTCTTTGAGCAGTCAGGCGGCAACGCGCTTAACGCAAAGTGTAAATAACGCTATACTCGTGCCGCCTCGTCCCCTTAGTTAAATGGATATAACGAGCCCCTCCTAAGGGCTAGTTGCAGGTTCGATTCCTGCAGGGGACACTTTTATCTTCCTCTGTTTTTAACCCAAATTAGTCTGTTCGCTGCAAAAACTCATTGAGCAGAAGCATCCTGCTTTATTTGAGCATAACGCGTTGCCAGTTGCTTTAGGTGAAGCTCAAGTTGGGTCTTTTCTGCTTCAGGGAGCGCACTTCCTGCAGGATACTGCGACAGGCGCCTGAGCTGCTCTTCAGCGGGTATCGCATGGTTAAATGACTGCATAGTCGAAAAAACCACGGATTTAAGCTCACTCACGGTTAGATATTTTCCTTTTTGCTCATCCAGACTACTCAGCCGATCACTCAGTTGCTGAAGCGTCATCATCCCCTGATACCAGCTGTTCATTGCGTCTACGGGCAACGCCGTCGCGTTAAACTTTTTTTGCCACTGTATTATCAGCGCTTTAGCCTCTTCGGGCCGTAATGTCTGGAGCTGCTTTAACAGCTGTAGGCTGTAGGAAATATTCCAGTCAGGAGACAGTTTATCCAGCCGTGCAAGCTGCTGCTGCGTATCTGAGATAAACGTAGACGGTAACGTTCCTCGCTGCGTTAACGCGTTTTGCTGAACAGGTGTGAGCGCTTCAGGTAATGGTGCCAGCGAGGCAATGGCCTGAGTCGTTAAGGGATCGGGTCTGGAGAGAAAGCCCCCACCCCACGCTATGGCGACGCAGACCAGCAGCGCAGAACACATCCCGGCGACAAAGGGCTTCCACTGCCCGGCAATCCGGGAGGGCATCACAGGTTCCTCACCGTTCGGCTCATTTTTCTGCTGGACAACATATACCCTTTTCACCGCCTGGATCGGTTCATCCTTTTCCAAAGGCGCTTCCCTGTCGGGCTTCATCTCATGCGAATCTGTTATTCCATGATTTTTTTCCAGTCTTGCCGCATTAGAATGTATCACCGTTCGTAATGTCTCGAACTGGCTAAGGTGTTTAAGCTCAAGGGTCTGGAGCACCGCCCCCAGCCTGGAAAGCAACGCTTCAGCGTTATATAGCTCACTCAGATTGCTGTCATCCAAAGTGAGCATACGCATGAGTTGCTGCAGGCGCTGGCTCAGGCTGCTAAGGATTTCCATTCGCACGTGTTGCGAATGCGGCCAGAAAACCTCCCACTGGTGGCTAATCAGAGCCTCCAGGATCGCCAGCCCCTCATTCAGGCCAGCGACTCCAGACTGCTGCGTACGGGCGAGGGTGTACCAGGCTGCAGTCTGCAACTCAACACCGTTTTGCTCGAATAATGAAAGGCAGCGTTTTTCAACGTATACCCAGTTCACGTCCGGTCGAGCGGGATGGCTTAATTTACTCAGTTCATCGCGAAGGGCGGCATAATCCGGAAGCGTGCGCGGGTCGCCGCCGGTTTTTAACGTTATATCTATAGTCATTCTGGAGGGCCTGCATATTCGTGTCAGTTGATTTCGTCAGTTGATGAAATAATGTTATCGCTATGGCAACAGCGCTAAAATCAGACCGAAAAAAATACCTTCATCAAATAATTGTCCTGACCGGGATGGTGCATCTGGGGGAGTGAAGATCCAGTCACTTCCCCCCCCTACCCGCATAAAGAGCCGCCCTTGAGAAATAACATTTTCTCCGGAACAGAAAGTCACCTCGACACAACCGGCGACGCCCTGTCCATACAGAAAGATCGGCATAAACTTTACCGCCCGACTGTCATAACGAAGCACAATACCGGAAATCTCAAAAGCCCCTCCCTCCACCAGCAGGTCCGAAACGGAAGCAGAGACAGTGCTCACATTCAGTCCGGTACCTGTGAGCCACTCATCCATCTGCTGCTGAAGTTGCTCCATTCGCAGGCGAAACGCTGCAATATCTGCCTGAGTTTTACTGACTGGAGGAACGGGTGAAGGTTGACTGGCCTGCAGTTTTTTTATGAATTGTGATTTTACTGACATAGTGTTTCCTGGCCTTAAATACGGGCTGTGGTATCGAGGTACTGCTGTTGCCTGAGGTGCCTCAACAGAACCCGTCCTTCGGGCATAAACTCAGTGCCATAGCGCACCAGGCCAATCCCCTTGAGTTCAGCGTCAATGGCATAGCGCAGTTCGCCTGGAACTTTTTGGTCCAGCAGAACAACATCTATCTTCTTCAGTCGAGGTTCATATTTGAGCAAGACAGTCGACAGCGTGCTCATAAGTTCATGGGCCGTCCCTGGCATACCCTGAAGGATTTTCGTCATATCGGGCAAGCCGAAGTCAGGGAGATGCGCGAGCGTGCCGGCGCGACAGTTGAGAACGCGCTGCATATTATCCAACACTGAGAGGATGACCTGATTTTCTTCACTCACCTGGTTGAGGTTGAGGCCACCGGAAAAATTTCCGGTTAGCATTTCATAGAGCGAAGGTGTGTTATGTCCGTGGGGCATCAGTTGTCCTTAAGCGGTTGCAGCGTCAGATGATTCTCGCCAGCTTCCAGAGTACGCGGTTTATCCGGATCCAGGTCGCTGCGTTTAATAACCTGCTTCCAGGTGCTGTTGACCTCATCCGGATGGCGGAACAGCCCCACCACAGCCACAAACTGCGCAGCTTCTTCCATCGGCATATCAAGGCTTGCATCACCGCCTGGTTTTACCACGACATCACGGCTCGCTAGCATATCGTCTTTCAAAATGCTGCTATCATCCTGAAGCAGTTGCATATAAACCGTCTTATCAAATATTTTTCGATCTTTAAGCTGGTAAACCCGCACCACGACTGGTTCAGAAAGCGGATTACTTTCTCGGGCATCAATGTTCAGCGCCTCACGTGCAGTGAAATCCAGATGCAGTATTTTAATCTTTTTATAGAACACAGAATTAAACGCCGATTTGGTGCCGTCGGTGACGCTCTGCGCCACGCCGCAGCCTGTCAGGCTAATCGCCATAAAAGGTATAATCCAGCGCATGGTCTTAATTAAACTTGTAGGTAACACGTCGATTTCCTTGTTGCGGTTTCGCAGGCTCCAGCCCGCGGTAATCACCCAGTTCTGTCGTAAAGGTATCGGGTATTTCATCCGAAAGAGTATCACCCTCTACTCCCAGCACACCGTTCATTCCCAGCCAGAAAGGGCTTTCGCCCAGCGGTGGAACGGCCAGCAGCCGGACTGAAGTGGTCAATGTAATTCTGGCCTTGAACCGCCAGCCCAGGTACACCCGGAGCATGACCAGGAAATCCTGATACAGCTGGCCGTCCGGCTTCCAGCCCTGCGCCTCCTGTTCGTTTTCCGTCGCGAGCGCAACCAGCAACTGGCTGCTGGCATCCATTGCTTCGTCACCCAGCGGGGTATTGCCGTCCAGTTGAAAATCGTCATCACCGTAGAAGCCCAGTTGCTGACTGACCTCCACCGGTCGAAGGCAGTATGGACTGACCTTCACGAGAGTATCCGGGGCCAGCAGTGTCACCAGGGCCTGCATCCCCTCCTGGGTTTTGCCCGGCTGCTGCAGAACCCCGAGTAACGCCAGAAAGCGGGAAACCGGGGTGGCAATGTGGTTTGCGGTTCCCGGTATGCCCAGCCCTACCAGCCCCAGCAGCGACTGTGAAATGCTGTCCGTTCCCCCCGGCTCAAACGTTGCGGGATAGGAGTATTTGCGCCAGATGCGGTAAAACTGCGTCAGGATGCGATGGCTGAAGATATCCAGAAAACCCTGCAGCGCTTCATACCCTTCACGACGCTGAGTGATATCATCGAGATAGGCTGTCGGCAGAGGTGAGTCGACACCGTACATCCCCATAAAGGTTGTGCGGATGAGCGGTGGTCTGCTGTCATCATCCTCGGCATACTCGACAGCCTTTAGCTCACTGGATGGGAATCCCATCCCCGAGTGCGGTGCAAAACGTACCGGGTCATCTGCGGGATGGCTGGTCGAGCCCATCAACGGCTTACCTGGATTGCGCTTCTCCAGCAGTTGACAGAAACGGTAAAAGTTAATGCGGTGAAGATCCGCCTCCAGCCGTGGGCTCAGCCGGGAATACGGCGGTTGTGCTTCTCTTGCCATTCCAGGCGTTCTCCGGTCGGTTGCAGAATGATAATCAGGCGGTTAAACAGATAAATGTCGGTGTAGAGCGCAAAGAAACGACTCAGCATCTCACCAAACAGGCAGATGTCACCGCGCCCGGCAAAGCCATGGCTGTCGAGCGTCACCTCAATCTGCACGCCGCGCACCAGGTAGCCCTGCTCAAAGCGTTCGGTTTCACTGTGCTTCACGTCAATGATGGCTTCCAGGCGACGGCGGTTCATCTCGCTGTCGGTCCACTCGTACAGCGCCAGGGTGCCGCGCAGCACGTCGGCGTTATCCATCATTGACAGGAAGCCGCTGCCAAGATGACTCAGTACACGCCAGTGAAAGCGATCCTGCGCCGGGGGATAACAGGGCAGCGTTGGCGCACACAGGTTACGCACGGCGATACTGGCCGAGGTGGTTTTCATCACCGTATCGAGCACGGTACTCTGCAGCGCACGCCGTGGTAGCTGGCCGTTGGTGCCCGTGAGCGTCAGGGACAGACTTTCATCTTCTGGTACCGTGTGGTTATCAAACGCTTCGCCGCCCAGAATAAGCCAGGTGTTGTACAGGCCTGACGGGCCGCGCCGCACACGAGTGTGATAATAATATTCCGGGGCTTCATGACGCATCATGCCGCCTTTGTGACGGAAGCTCGAGAATGGCACGTAGGTATGCTGGCTGGATGACATCACCGAGTCCACAGAGTAAATCTCAGTATGGCCGTCCTGCACCCGCATCGGTCGCAGCATGTATTCGGTCTGCAGGGAGTTGAGCGTCAGCGGGTCAGATTCCAGCGGGAACAGGTTGATCACCGGCACACAGTTCAGGCGCAGATGCTTTTCGGTAAAGCTGAAATCATGCTCCCAGCGTTCTGCCAGCACCACGTCGATTTCAAACCAGGGGAGTTCAGCCGGAAAGACTACGGTCTCCAGCCCACGCAAGCCGGTAAACATGAATTTCTCACGGAAGGTGAAGTACTCCAGCAGCAGCTGATAGCCGCTAAAGCTGCTGCTTCCCTTCGGCCACAGGACGTCATCATCGCCAAAGCCCAGCACGGCGAAATACCCGTCGAGCGGTCTTCTGTCCATGTCGCCCGGCATACGCAGCCAGAGGCGAGCTGTATTCATGGTAAAGGCTTCATGCATGGCGCAGGCCAGCGGTGCATCAGCGTTGAAGTAGAGCGGGATCTGGCTGAGATCGATACGACTCCAGTCGGCAAGATGGCTGCAGTTAAAGCGCAGGCTGATAACCGAACGCCCGTCAGGGTCAGTCGACAGGCGGGCTTGCTCCAGCGACAACGGCAGGAGCGTGATCTCTTTGGTTGTGGTGTACCGACAACGCGTGGCCTTCTCGCCGATCGGCCGCGAGTTAACTTCGAAACCTTTGGCGATGCGCATCTGTTCTTTCATCTCGCGCCAGTCAGGGGTGAACTCCACCACCGACATCGACGGTATGGTGCGCAGATAATGCGGCCACAGCAGGCTGACCAGCCCTTCGGTCAGTTCAGGCAGGTCGTCATCGAGCTTTTCACGCAAGCGCCCCATCAGGAAGGCAAAGCCCTCGAACAGGCGTTCAACATACGGGTCGCGCGCTCCGGCTTTATCAAGGTTGAGCATTGCTGCCTGCTCGGGGTGAGCACGGGCAAACTCTTCGCCGGCTTCCAGTAGATAGCGCATTTCAGCGTCGTAGTAACGCAGGGTTAAGTCGTCCATAAAAAACCTGAATATAGGAATGTTAAAGGTAGCCAGGCGTTTTTATCCGCAAAGCACCGCACTACTTGCCGGGTCGAGCGCAATCAGACCGGCAAGAAGCTGGTCCATCTCAGGCTGAAGACGTGATTTATCGGTTTCACTGCGTGTAGCTTTCATGCGTAGCAGTCTGAGGCGACGGGATTTCACTTCAAATAACAGGGCCGGTGTCCACTGCGTGAGGGTGATTGACCGTGCGGCGCTATCGAGTTCACCCAGCAGATGCAGGGCCAGCTCATTTTTACCCTTTTGCTCGGCTATGCGGGCCATCAGCAGGCGCAGCAGCCATTTGTCTTTTGTAGAGTCGCAACCAGGACGGGTCTGGAGCCAGTGAAGGGTGGCATCCAGACCGTCAGTGTCCGCTTTATCCAGCGCTTCCGGCTCGAGGAGCAGGATATCGTTATCTGTCTCACCAGCAGCACTGACCGGCTCATCCCGCCAGTTGGACAAATCGTCCAGCACGCTCTGATTTATCCAGTTGAGCGTGACCTCATCGGCAAACGGCGTTCCGTCATTAAAGGCCAGCGTTTCAAGTCCTGTGAGACGGCTCAGCAGCCCTTTCAGATCGGCGATGATGATATCGGCCAGCACATCGTGCCCCAATTTCACCAGAGCCTGGTGGATATACCACTGCAAATCCAGCCAGAGGTGATTAGCGCCACGCGAGAAGGTGCTGTCCGCCTGCTCCAGTATCTCCAGCCAGCTCTGCTGCAGGTACAACCGTTTAAGCATTGCCCGCTGGTCAGCCCGCGGTGGTTCGATACGTGTTTTCCCTTCGGCATCCGGTGCAGGGATCGCTCTCAGCGTGTCATGGCGCAAGCTTTTCATCAGCCGGTGTGCGGCTAGCCAGCCATCAGGCTGCTCGCGCAGATATCCCGTCAGGGTACGGGCCTGGGCCAGCAAATCCTGACCGGAGGTGATGCGGCTCAGAACCGGCGCATCTGACTCGGTCGCATGCGTAAAGGGCTGTGACTCCGCCTTATTCCCTGCGTTCTGCGGTACCACGGCATCCACACCACCGGCCTTCATCAGGCGAGACTCCAGCCCGCTGTACAGGGCATTCAGCTCTGGCCGCGACGCTTCCGGCTCTGTCTCCAGGCTGTCGCGGATCAGCAGCAGCGCCCCGGAGGTCCGCTGCGCATCCTCGCGCACGACTTCCGGATACAGTGACAGGCTGTCCAGGACACGGGTACCGGCGAGCCATTCCAGCGCGGCCTTGCGGCTGCGGTCCCGCCGGGGATGGAGCTGCGTGCCGTAGCGCTGCAGCAATCCCGCCAGCAGCTCAAGTCCTTCGGCAAAGCCGGTTTCGCCATCCTGGTGCAGTCGCGCCCAGCAGTAATAGGTCGCAATCCGGATGTCTTTGGCCGTGGTGGTCAGTAACTTTTCAGCAAGCGTGCATATCAGTTCGGTATCAATCCCGGAGAGCTTATTAACCTCTTCGCGGATACGCTGAAAATCATCGTCATATCCCGGGTCTTCCCCTGTCGGACTGGCAACGCTTACCGGAGCAAGCCAGGGCTGCCAGTTATCCGTGCGCGTCTGCGCCTGTTCACGCAGCTGAGCATCGTCAGCCTGACAGGCGGTAACCAAATTCTGCAATGTGCTCATTATTCGACGCCCTCCATGTCATTGTTTTTCGTATTAGCCATCAGCGCCTGAGCGGTGACCGCGCTGTCGACACTGAATATGTGATCCGGCAGCGTGAAACCACGCAGGTCCAACAGCGCCAGCGGGCCTTTTCCGAGCTGGGAGCGCAGCACCCACTGCAGGGTGCGACCATCCGGTGCGGTAAAGCTCATCATCCACTGGCTGCGGTCAAGCTGCTGACGCTTGCTCAAGTCCAGCCAGCGGATAAAGCCCCAGGTCCCGCTGTAATCCCCGAACAGGCGCGCACCGGCGTTGACCGTGATCCATGTCAGCATCGTTCCCGGCTTGTAAGTCTCTCCCGGCCAGCGGAAGCTTTGCCAGTCGGCCATCTGGTTGAAGTAGTGCAGCTTTTGTCCATCAATGGTTAGCTGCGTCTCCACCACCTGTGGCACAGGACGCGCCTGCAGCTCAAAGCTGATGCCCTGACTGCCATCGGTGAACAGGATGTCTGACAGCTGGCTCAGCTGGTTAATGGCCCGCAGGAAGGCCGGGTTAAAATTCAGTCCCTGGCTGTTGACCTTATCCGGTACCCACTGGCTACCCTCTTTGTGTAGCACACCGTTGAGCTCTGTCGACAAGAAGCGCTCTATCCGTCCACTGTCCTTACGCACAAATTCAGCCAGCATCGGTAAAGAGGCATCGCTTTTGCTGGCAGCAAACGGGAAACGACCGTCAAAGGCAGTTTGCCAGTTCGCGACAACCGAACGGCTCCATTTGTCATTCAGACTGGCTGCCGACGGCTGAAGCACGGTCTCCCAGGCCTGGGTCAGCGGCTGCACAAACATTGTGCTGCCAAATCCGCTCCACTCCTCGCCAAGACTTGCCGAAATCAGGCTGCCGTATTGCTGAGTGTCGGTGAGGTCCACGCTTTTGCCCTGGAATACGGTCTGCGCCAGGGTCTGCATCATTGCCTGCGGGTCAGAAGCGCTGGCCACCTGCTGCAGTCGCAGACGCACGCGGGTGATACGGGTCAGATACGTCTGCAGACTCAGGGAGTTGTCCGCCGACATGACATTACCACCTTTGTTTTTACCCAGAAGCTGTAGCAGCGGGCCAAAGGTATCGTCCAGCGGCCCCTGCGGCCCTGACGCAGACTGATCAATGGCAGGTTTATCTTTTCCACCGACGAGATCTTTAGCCGATTTGATGAGGGAGTCCGAAAGACCTTCGCTTTGCTGGCCTGTCTGTCCCTGCCAGGCGAGGGTATTCATCAGGGCAATCAGTGGCGACTGGCGGACATCGCTCATCAGCGTAAGCTGGTCGGTAACGTCCGCAATATTGTTTGCCGGGTTCCAGTGCAGGCTGTTAAGGAAATTCAACCAACTGCCTGCAAAGTCAATGAAATAACGCTCTGTCAGGCGTGCTTTGAGCGCTTCCGGCGACAGATCCGCCGATACGGCTTTACGGGAATCACTCAGCACCCAGTCAATTTCATCCCGGCGGGAATTTGCAGCCTTTTCGATAGCCTGCTGAATGCCACCTTCCCAGGCCTGGCGGGTGAACATGCCCGGCACGACCTCCTCGGTAGTAAAAAGTCGACGCGCATCGGTACCGCTGGTCATGTCCTCCAGGGAGACATCGGCGAAGTTACGACGCACTGACTTGAGCATATTTTCATACAGTGTGCTTTCAGCGTTACGACGCCCAATTTGCTGCAGCAACAGCTGGCGACTCTGGCTGACCAGCTGCGCATCCGGTGTGATTTTCCACTGTGGCTGCTTAGGCAGTTCGGTGATGTAGAAGGCCCACAAATCCGGCGCCAGGCTTTGCCACAGACCGGTAGAAATACCCATTCGTGTCGGCTGCACGGTTTTCAGGGTCTGCACATAAAACGCGCCGTCGACTTTATCCGGACGGGCCATCATCAGCCAGGCTTTAAGCTGGTCATAACCTGGCTTCGCCAGCTGTGCACGCTGGTCGCTGTTGGGGGCAGAGTTTGCCAATGCGCTGAGTTTTTGTGTCAGCGCCTGATTCGCCGGGTCGCGTATCAGGCGGTTGTTTGCCACGCCGTACCAGGGCAGCAACGCATCGAGCAGCTGCTGGTTATGGTCCAGACCGAAGCGCTGGTACCAGGGCGCTCCTTCCTGAATACGGTGCTGCAGGCGGCCGGCGTCATTACGTAGGGTATGCAGAGCCGTGAGCTGGTAATCCGATACGGAAGAATGCTCCACCAGCGCATGCGCCTGCTCGGCAACAGAGACTATCTGCATGCGGTTGATCGCGAACGACAGCAGTATTCCCGCTCCCCAGATACCGATGATAGTCATCAGTGTCCAGGCCAGCGTCTGTTCCCAGGCCATACCGACACGGCGGCCACGCACACGGATGCAGTCATCCACAATGCCCTGCCAGGTTACGGGCAGGGCGAGGGCATGGCGTTGTGATTCGGGGATATATTTCTCAGGTTCGGCTGTCCCCTCTGTAGTATGAACAGGGTAACTTTCCGGCAGGCTGAACATCAGACCACGCAACGGAACACGCTGCTGAGAGGCAGCCAACCATGGCACCAGTTGTTGAGTCCAGCGGGCGATACCGCCGTCTTTGAGGTACTGGCCCAGACGCAGCAGGAAATCGTGGCCGTTGTTCTCAGCGACCTGACTCATCCCCTGTATCCGCAATGCAGGCAGCATCAGCTCAAGCTGACGGCTAATATCGTCAGCTTTGGCACGCAGCGGGAAACGGGCTCCTACCGCCTGTTCAGTACGTTTTGCCTGCGACCATTTGCTGTCACACAGTTGCCACAGCCAGACCGGCGCGGAATAACGGAGCAATTCGCTGATTTTTTCCAGCCCGCGTAAATCGTTGTCGCTAATCTGAGGGGTGAGATTAAGCGACTGCGGTACGACGCGAATTATTCCGTCCAGAGGACGACCGCGACGCAGTTTACGCAACGCGGTATATTTCTCCCGGCCAGGCTCTAATGCCAGGCTCCCGCCGTAAATCAGCACGGTGCGGTTGCCTTCAAGCCACTGGCTTTCCTGCAGGCCTGGTACCAATTGCTCTATAGCGGCTTCATTGCCAGTGACGAGCAGCAGGTGGACTTTGCGTCGCCAAAGGACGCCATAACGAAGATTAAGATGCTGTTTTAAATCGGTATAATCTCTGATGGTTGTACTCACATCTGGAGTTGTTTTAGTTTCAGCACTTGAGGGTTCCGGTGGTAAATAAATGAGTTGTTTTTTTCTTTGCTTCCAGCGCCAATAAAAAGGAGAGCAAATAGTGCCTAAGAATAAAAAACCAAATACACCACCCCACACCGACCAAATTTGGCGATATGTCAGTCCATATTTAAGCAAGGCATCTTGATTAATAAATAGTAAAAACGCAGTTATACCCGCAAGGCCAACAATTAAAACAAGATAGCCCCAAGATCCATAACGTGCTGACTGTAATTCCTTTTCCTGGGTCATAAGTAAAGTTTCCGAGTAATCAAACAAAGCAGTCTGGACTGAGGTGATGCCTGAATAATTAATAATTGGTTAGCTTCAGTCTTTTGAGCCGCGTCAACCAACAATGCGAGTGAAACAGGGAATACCATTTCACCAGGGGGACCAAAAGAAAAATCAATCAAATTAAAAGGATGTTTCTCTAGAAGTTTCCACTGACATCGATCGGCATACTGAATCAGTTTTGAATTAATATCAGCAGGAATACCAGAAAGCCAGACATGGCGTAAATCACGCTTGTCAATTCGATTGTATTCAAAAAGCATGTCTAAATCTTTTTCAATATTCTCATTATCCACAGGCATAACACGGCCTAATCCGGCAAGTACCGGTACAGCATGTTGTCTGGAAAAAGTTGAGGATGATAAAAGCTGGGCAGAGACCATTTCGCTGGATTGTTTCGATACACCTGCCAACCAGCATTGGAAACTAAGAACTAATATCAAACCATCAAAATTAACGTTATCGTGGAATTTTCCAATACACTCAACGGAACAATTTACTTCAGGAAGCAGATCCCATTGAGACAGAATAATCTGGCATACGTTCTTTTTGTCCCAACCAGAGGGTTGCAATACATAAATAGTATGCAAAAATTTCCGATAACCAGGATACTGTTGCTCAAGCTGTTTGTCGATCATATCAGACAAAACACGAAGGGAGCCCCAGGAATGTGACAACGACCTGACTTTATCTGGATATGCTGGAATATCAGACAGAGGTCCAAGAAAACTCGCGGCCCCGTTTTCCTCAGGAGTAAAGATAACATTACCAACCACTGACAACTGCTGTCGGCTCCAGTGCTGCCATAAAGCCTTAGTTCTATCAGTTTCTTCTTTCCAGGCAGAAAGAGCGCTCCTTGACTGCTCATAACGGTTTAGCGCTGCGCCAAAAATACATAACCATATGAAAAATGCCGGAAGTAGCAGGAAGAATACTATTTTAGTATATGCCTCCGTTCCCCACAAAGAAAAACCAAAAACAGAACAAACCATTAAAATAGAAATAAGAACAATCCCCCATCGCTTGTATGACAAGCTGGCAATTGTACTTTTTTTGGGTACTTTGGGGATAGGCCACATAATATCAAGACTCAATAGTATTTTCGATGTGAGAACTAATGACTCTGCATCCACAGGAACAGGCGCAGTTATTAACAACAACGTTAATCCCATTTTCTGACGCTCCGGGATCACCTTCTTTTATCGGATTAATTCCGTGTTCTGGACATGAAACCAAATCACCGACCAAGGCAACCTGAATACCATTGATAAACATTGTCGACGACGCGGTAATAACCTTTCCACCATGGGTGGTATCATCACCCAGGCAAACAATTCCAGGCATATCTTCCTCTTTTTTAAAAATTAATTTACGACAATATAATGGTTTGCGACCAAGACAGCGCCCCACTTAATTATTATCGATAAAATTTTAATTTTCTCTGTATGAAAATACATAATCAAAACGCGCCGGGGCGCACGCGTACGCTACGGCTGATCGTGTCCCAGAAGGCGATAATTTCCTCCTTGCTGTAGGAGGTTGGCGGCATGGAATCATTCTCCAGGGTCAGAATAAAATTGGGAGTCTTGTAGCTGGCTGTCATTTCATTGATGAACATATCAAAGCCGTAACGTGGCTCGTCCTGAGATGCCTGTAAACCCGTTGCCAGAAACTCCTGGGCCTGCAGTCCGTTAATACTAAAGGCCCCTTTTCTTTCCACATGGCCACGGTACAAGTTACTCTCTATCTCACCTGCTCTCTCCAGCACCGTGTCTTTTTCTCGGGTGAAGTTATCAGTAGAAAGAATAACTCTGATATGTTCCAGTGTTTTACTTTCAAGCCCAACGGAGATATCTTCCCGTTCCCTTGCCGTCGGGTCGGTGGCAATAAACGCATGGGTGATACAGGAACCTGGTTTCGTCGGAATGACGTCATTATCCCTGCCACTAATTCTCGCCATCAGCGACTGCATCTGGCTGACGTCACTTGTGACATAGTTTCTGGCGGGTCGCCCTCTTCGTTGCTCATTATATACAGAGCTGGAATCATTAATGGTTTGCTTCTGAAGTTTAATAACTACGCCATTAGTATAT
This sequence comes from Enterobacter cloacae complex sp. P47BA, assembly GCF_014930485.1. Taxonomy (NCBI): domain Bacteria; kingdom Pseudomonadati; phylum Pseudomonadota; class Gammaproteobacteria; order Enterobacterales; family Enterobacteriaceae; genus Enterobacter; species Enterobacter cloacae complex sp. P47BA. The sequence continues at coordinate 15,175 of NZ_JADBRF010000021.1, forward strand.
AAATAGCCTTCCAGTGTTCGAATAAAATCTGCGGTACCCCCATTATCATTCCGTTCAAAAATCACACCATCCATACCGTCCGGCAAAGACCAGACTTTTTTTAAAAAAGGCATATCCTGAGCGTCAATAGTTTTACTTTCTCGCAGAGCCTTTTCACGTAATGCGATTAACTGCTTAAAACCCGGATGATACATTTTCTTTGTCGCCAGATAGGTTTTATACGTATCCTCAGGCCGGGAAATCACCGCCGCCCAGATATTATTATCCAGCGGTGCAGCGTCATTATAAGCCGTAAAGGATGATGGCAGGTCGAGCATATAGCGCCCGACGCAATAAGGTTTCATTTCAGCGTTTATTTTGTTCATGGTTACCTGCTGTGATGACGTCAGTGTCTGCGGTGATGGATTGTAAGGGCGAAAATACTGATACAACCCATATCCCGCTACGATGAAGGCGACCAGGATCATTGCTTTTTGTTTTATCTTATTCATGGTAAGCAAGCCCTGTATTTTTCACCTGCTGTGCAATTCTTATAATTGAGCGAAGAGTAAACCAGCGCGCATCCATGGTGTTGTCAGGTTTGTAAGCCCCCTCGTGGTCAACGCCCACACCGAGCTGGGCCTTTAACTTCGGAGAATTAATCACTGCCGCTCTGACCGGTACAGTGCCGTCACCGTCTTCCACAGGAGGTAATAATTCATATTTGCGGCTAACATACCCTTGGTCCGGTGTTTCCAGCGTTGCATAGCGAATGGTCTGGTTAAATTTGTCTGCCGGGTAGAAAACTTCCCCCTGTTCGCTGACCTGCGAGCGGTAAGCTTCTGGGGTATGTTTTCCACTTATGTCCTTCCAGTGCAGTTCGGCATAAGAAGGGTATTTTTTCCCGTCATTTCCATAAAAGGCATAGGTATATTCATGGTAATGCCCATTAAGCCCCTCTATAAATATTTTGACTTTACCATCAATAATATCTACATAAGATTGCCAATCTTTTTCCAACTGGAGCTTATCCATCTTTTTGTTATCCGGATTAATAAAGCGCTCCTCACATAACCCCCACCACGCCGATCGCTCAGTGTAGATATCTTTGTAGGGGTCTGTCTGAGGCAAAGGCTGTTGAAGACCCTCGACGTGAAACCAGCCCATACCGTATCCTTTGCCAGGCAGGAGCTGTAAAGGGCCCGGCGATTGCGCCAGTACAGGGGTCATTTCAGCGCCACTGCTGCCAATCACTAAACCAACCGGCACTGCCTCTCCCGCTTTCATACGCTTATAGGCCATCGGGGCACCGCAGTCCGGCATCACCCCGTGTACAATACCCAGAATATTTTTCTTCCCGTAATCACCATCCAGCAGTTCTGAATAGTAACGAGCAACCAGCCCTCCCATTGAGTGGGTCACCAGAATAACCTTTTCGCATTTGCGTCCGCTGGCTTTGTAATCGTTAATGATGCTATCAATGCGCCCGGCAAGTGCTTGTGCAGAATCCACGTTCGACTGCAGCCAGTTATAGCCCACCGCATGGACCGGAAAGAGGTACTGATAGCTCAGCGCCACTTCGTCAGAGGTCAGGTTACTCTCGCCAATTTCGGCCCCCAATTGTTTATCCATCAGCCTCTCACGCAGAGTCTGGCTGCCATTTTTGCTGGTCTTGTTTTTTAACATTGTCTGGTTATCGTTCAGCGCTTCCTGAAGCCAGGGAAGGAAAGTGCCGTAGCTCATTGCCCCCACCTCCCCCCAGCCTCTCTCCCGACGCGATGAAAATAACAGCCGCTCTTCCGGACTTTCGGTCTCGATTTTCCCGCTGGGATCGACAACGGTTTTGGTAGGATCCAGTAATTTTTTTCTTTCCTCGGCGCCCCGCACTAACCAGGATTTCATGCTCCATGTTCCATCTACTTTCCAGATAGACTTGCCGTCAGGACTCATCAAATTACTCCCCATCACCCCCGGTAAAAATACAACCGGGATGACTCTGTCCGGCATCTTATAAAGTTTGAGCCATTGCTCCTTTTCTTTCGGCGTGGCAATGACCTTATAGAGTGGATGACCAAACTTGTCGTACCCCAGCAGGACACTATTGCTGTCAGTGGCTTCAATCATCGGTTAGTCCTCATCCTTCAGGTTTATTTGCATCAATGCAGGGTCCATCAGGTTTTGCTTTTCCCCACGGCCGGATGCCGAGGTCATTAACTCCTGCACGGTACCATCGCTGTGCGTCAGGCTGATTTTCTGACCCGCTACGGGTGTCTCAGAATAGGGCCACAGAACTTCAGGCCCCATTTCAAATTCGCTGCTCTCCCACTTCTGGGCCGCCTGACTAAAACTCTGTCCACCAAACTTCTGCCACACCGCCCCGCGCTCGATGATTTTGTCCGGCGCCGCACACTCCACCGTTCCGTCCGCTATCCGGATATATCCTCCGCCGCTCGTCAGCACTATCTCCTGCTTCGCGCTGATGATGAGTTTTCCCTCACTGCTGCTGATGCGGATATCCTTCAGCGCATCCAGCGTCATCTCATCCCCCTGCGCCTGGATCTCCACCTTCCCTTTGCCGGCAAACATTTTGATGCCCAGCTTTTGCGCATACAGACTTACCCGCTCCCCGGCCGCCACGGTGAATCTTTTCAGTGCGCTGAAATCCGTGTGCCCGCCGCTGGTGCTGATGATGTTGTCTCCCGCCGACTGCTGCAGGCTTTTCCCTGTCACCTGCGCTATTCCTTCCGGCGCCGAGACCAGCAGCGCCGCTTTCTTTAAATCCGTCAGCGCCTCTGACAGCAGCGCCTTCTGCGTCTGCACATCTGCCAGTTCAGCCCTCGCCGCTTCTGCCGCGCTGCGTAACGCTTCAGCCAGCGACCGCGCCTGCTCCAGCTGGCTCATCGCTGCCTGCATCTCCAGCACCTGACCCTGCGCTTTCATCTGGCCATCAGCGCTGATAAATATCCCTTTCTGCGCCCGTATCGCACCCCAGCTGTCCGTCCTGAGCTCAAACCCCTCACCGCGCTGCTGTTTTTCGCTGTCGACCAGGTGACCCAGATTCAGCTGGCTCTTGCCACCGTACTCCGTGCTGACCTTGATATGCTCTTTTCCGCGCTCGTCATCAAGGCGGATTTTGTTGTTCGCCGGGGTGCGCAGGACGTTGCGTTTGTAATTCTGGATAGTGACGTGGTCGCCGTGCGCCGAGTCATGCAGCACGCCGGCAATGTACGGCCGGTCCGGGTTACCGTCCTCAAAGCCAATCGCCACCTCGGTGCCCGCCAGCAGCGGCAGGTGCAGGCCGTAAGTGTCCCCGGCATACGGGCGTGACTGGCGCACCCACAGGCTTTCGAATCCCGTCTCCCAGCTGTCACGATCAAACAGCATGTTGACGCGGTAGCGCCCGTCCTTATCGATATGGCCGTATGTGTCATTTTCGGTGGTACTGGTGACGCGGGCCGGCAGCGTACCGGCCATCACCGGACGTTCTCCCGGCTCGGGGCGGAAGCTGAAATCCGGGCTGTCCGGAATACCGTCAAAACGAAGGCTGAAGTCTTCATCCCGCCGCGCGTGGGTCTGCATCGCCGTGATGACCACGCCCTGCGCAAACACCTCCGCCACTTCATACCCGCCGGTGACTTTCAGTACCTGGCCCGGCGAGAGGGTCGGACAGCTGGTAATGCCCTGCGCCCGGGTCTGACCATTCAGGTAGCGTTCGTGACGAAGGCGGGCATAAAACGCCCCGGACTCCGGGGCCGGATTGCGGTCACAGGTGCTGCCCGGCGTCAGGTAGTTATCCGCCCAGTGATAGGCATCACCGTACGTGGTGACATCCCCGCGGGTCGCATCCACCAGGGTGTTCATGTCCTGCGTGGCCTGACGGTAGTTGTAGTCCCGGGTGCTGACCTGCTTCTGCACCACGTTGTGATGGCTCTCCATCCCCCACACCGAATCCACGCCATGCGAGTGCTGGCCTGACGGCGGCACCGACGGCAGGGTCAGGCCTTTTTCATACCCCTGCTGGCTGTCGTAAAACTCCACCACGTCGATGTTCAGGCGCGTGTCGGTGGTGAAGCGGAACCAGATACCGACCTCACCCAGCAGGCGGGTGATGAAGTGCAGGTCATTCTCGCCGTACTGCATCACCTGCTCACGGCGCGGATACTCTTTAGTGAGCGAGAACAGAAAATCCTGGCCGCGCATACCGTGACGTTCGCGCAAGATTTTTTCCACGATTTGCGGGACCGACATGTCCTGGTAAATGGCGTTCTGGTGCGAGCGGTCAAGCAGCGCCAGTCGCGGCCGGAGCGTCAGGGCATAACGGGTTTCGTCTTTTGATGTGCTGAGGCGTTCAAAACCGGTCACCACCCCCTGAAGGGTGCGCACGGCCTGCTGCACTCTGATGCCGTAACCCTGGTCTACCGGGGCCTGCAGCGTCAGGGAAGCCCCTTTCATCAGCATCATCTCTTTACTGATGGCGTGGTTACCGCTGGTGAATTCAATACGGTAGCGGAACGGTGTGCTCAGGGCTTCATCGCCTTCAAACGCCAGCACGTCGAGCGCGGACTCACAGCCTTTCACCGCCAGCAGGTGGTGGTTATGGCTGAACCTTAACGGAGGATTATTACTCATGCGTCCACTCCTTCCTGAACGTCAAATTCCAGGCCAATGCCCTCTTCTTCGCTCCAGCTCAGGTGTAACGACCGTGGTTTTTGTCTGTCGGCCATACGGGTCAGCAACTGCTGGCTCAGCACCGGCAGAATTTGTTGATTCAGCAGGCTGTCGATATTGCGCGCCCCGGTATCCGGCAGCAGGCAGGCGGCGGTCAGGGCGTCATACAGGCTCTCATTAATCTGCGTGGTCAGGCCGTAGTGGCGATGCAAGCGCTTGCTAACCTGTAACAGCTTCATTTCCACGATGGTACGCATGGCCGCTTCCGCCAGCGGACGGTAAATCACGGTCTGGAAGCGGGCCAGCAACGCGGGCTGGAAGTGGTCACGCAGGATCGGACGCAGCAGTTCGTGCAGATCGCCTTCGGTGGATTCAGGTTGTTCGTCCAGCAGCTGCATCAGGTGGTCGCTGCCGAGGTTGGAGGTCATCAGAATAACGGTGTTGCGGAAGTCGATTTCACGACCTTCACCGTCGCGCATAAAGCCACGGTCGAACACCTGGTAGAACAGGTTCATCACGTCGCGGTGCGCTTTTTCGACTTCATCGAGCAGCACCACGCTGTACGGTCGCTTACGCACGGCTTCGGTGAGAATACCGCCCTGACCGTAGCCAACGTAGCCCGGAGGGGAGCCCTTCAGCTGGGAAACAGTATGAGGCTCCTGGTACTCGGACAAGTTGATGGTAATCAGTGATTTTTCACCGCCGTACATCACGTCCGCCAGAGCCAGGGCGGTTTCGGTTTTCCCCACCCCACTCGGGCCCACCAGCAGAAATACGCCCTGCGGGCCATTCTCGGAGGTGAGACCCGTTTTTGCCGCACGCAGACGCTGGGCGATGGCCGCGAGCGCCACATCCTGCCCGACCACACGTTTGCCAATTTCATCTTCCAGGGTAAGCAGTTCGGTCTGCTCATCTTTCATCAGCGATGACAGCGGAACGCCTGTCCAGTCAGCAATCACATTGGCAACGGTGCGCACATCCACATCTAGCGAGAGCAGCGGGTTGCTGTGCTGCATGCCGTGCAGTTCCTGCTGCAGCGCGTGCGTCTCGCTCTGACGGGAGATGTCCTGGCGGCTTTCCAGCAGTTGTTCGGTGAGTTTCAGTTCCTGCCCGTATTGAGTTTCAAGCTCGTCGAGAGCAACGATAAGATCGTTCTCTTCCTGCTCAATGACGGTCAGGCGTTCACCATGGCTCTGATTGCCGACAGCAATATCTTCCAGCAGTGCCTGCTTCTCCATTTCAAGAGAGGTGATCTGCGAGCGAATGCAGGTCAGCTGCTCCGGCACGGTGTCGAGGCTCATGCGGACGCGCGCTGCGGCGGTGTCGAGCAGGTCAACTGCCTTGTCCGGCAGCTGGCGGCCCGTCAGATAGCGACGAGAAAGCGTAACTGCCGCGCGCACCGCATCGTCGGTAATGTGCACGTTATGGTGCTCTGCGTAGCGGGATTTCAGACCACGGAGCATCAGACAGGCGGTGTCGTCATCCGGCTCGTCCACTTTGACCATCTGGAAGCGGCGCTCCAGTGCGGCATCGCGTTCAAAGTACTGCTTGTACTCACTCCAGGTGGTGGCCGCAATGGTACGCAGTTCACCACGCGCCAGCGCTGGTTTCAGCAGGTTCGCTGCATCGGCGCCGCCTGCCTGGTTGCCTGCGCCGATGATGGTATGCGCTTCATCAATAAACAACAGGACCGGGGACGGGGATTGCTGCACCGCGTCGATGACGTTTTTCAGCCGCTGTTCGAACTCACCTTTCACGCCCGCGCCGGCCTGTAGCAGGCCCAGGTCGAGGGTACACAGAGTGACCGTTTTCAGGGATTCAGGCACATTGCCCTCGGCAATACGCAGCGCCAGACCTTCAACCAGTGCGGTTTTCCCCACGCCCGGCTCGCCGACCAGAATCGGGTTGTTTTTGCGGCGACGAGAGAGGATGTCTACCATCTGGCGGATTTCTGTGTCACGGCCAAACACAGGATCGACCTTTCCTTCCTTCGCTTTGGCGGTGACATCAAGGGTGAATTTATCCAGCGCGTTCTGCAGCGCAGGACTCAGTTCCCCCTCTTCCATTTCCTCACCAGCCGGACGCCCGACAAACTCCACCTCACCACCGTGGCTCTGTGCCAGTTCAGCTTCGCGCTGCATTTCCGGACGTTCATCCGATTGCGCATCCAGCAACGGTCTCAGGCGCTCCAGCTGGCTCTGGCCAAGCGTTAACAACGGCCAGAGGCCGTCACAACGAGCCAGTTTTGGTTTTTCCACCAGCGCCATCAGCAGATGGACGCTGCGAATGTGCTCTTCACCATTGAGTGAGGCCAGTAGCCAGGCTTGCTGCATCAGAGTCTGGATGTCTTCTGAGAGCTGGGGCCGATGGCGCACGGAGCGAGGTTGTTTATCCAGCCAGCCGAGCAGATCCTGCCAGATGCCATCCATATCCCACTCGTAGCGGCGTGCCAGCACAGTGAGATCCCCCTCGCCTTGCTCCAGCAGCTTCAGCAGCCAGTGCTCCGGCAGAATTTCGGCATGGGCACGGGTCTGGCAGAGCGATGCCGCCCCTTCCATCGCGCGGGCGCAGTAAGGGTTCAGACGACGTAACAGGATGGCTGGATTTTCCATGAGATTCTCTCTTTGTCGGTTCCTGGACACGCTACCGCCCCTCGCTGTTCACCAAAGCGCATAAGGTCAGGCAGGCAGGTTGTGTTTTCTTTGCTGAGCGCCCGCGTCTCAGGCGCTCAGCAAAAAACTGCGGGTAGGAAAAACCTGCCCGCATCAGGATTACGCGGTGGCGCGTTCGTTCCAGGAATCGGAATGAATGATGTTGCCGTCTTTGTAGGTCCAGGTGATTTTTTCGTAACGCAGCTCGATCTGCTCAAGGTGGTTATGCTTCTCGAAAGAAGGATCCTTGATGTCGTGCATCACCGGGTTCACTTTCACCACTTTGACGTTCTCAAGTTTGGTGTTGAAGTACTCCACTTCCTGGCCCGCATCGTTGATTTTGTACCACTTGAACTCAGCGGATTTCAGGGTCTGACCCGTGGTCACCGCCTTGTACAGGTACGGGCTGGAGGAGTCGATTTCCTTAGTGAACAGGAACGGGGTGTGGATACGGGTCCCGGTCAGCTTGCCGGTGTTGTTATCGGTCGGGATGTACAGGTTGTGCTGCTGTGCCACCACTTCGATGCTGCCTTCACGATCCTGAACGTCCACAGACCCTTTAATGTCCGCGCCGCCGTCGTCCTTCAGCCAAAGATAAACAGGAATTGCCATGTTAATTACTCCGTTTTATTTTCTGAGACGCCATCATCCTGCGATGACGCCGGGTGTTTGCCGGGTATCTGACAGGCATTGGCCTGCGGTACCAGACTGATTTCGACACGACGGTTGAGCGCCCGCCCTTCCGGAGTGTCGTTGGTTGCGGCAGGACGGCTTTCGCCATAGCCCTGTACCGCAAAACAGCTTTCCGGCACGTCGCCGGTGTCACGCATCCAGTTGCGTACCGCTTCGGCACGTTTCAGGGACAGCGTCTGGTTCAATTGTGGATTGCCGGTGTTATCGGTATGCCCTGACACAACAATCAGCCAGCCCGGTTTTGCTTTGATACCGACCAGGGAATTGACCAGCAGCTTCGTCGAACCGGGTTTAAGGTCGTATCTGCCGGTATCGAACAGCGACATGCTGTCGAGGCGCACAATTTTCGGTACTGGTTTGGGCTGCGGCTGAGGTTTGGGGGGCGGAGGAACATACGAACGGATGGCCTCCAGCACCGGCATCCGGAGTCGCTCCCCCTGATAAAGCCCCAGGCCTAATCGGGCCGGTACGCCGTTACGCGCCTGGTCATCCAGCAATGCCGCATCCTTTTGCAGGACGGCAACGGCGTCGGCTTTCGGACCGTAGTCATCCATAGAAATGCGATCGTAACGGATAATATCGAAGCTCACGCGATGCAATAGCTGGCGATTATTCCAGCCACTACAAAGCAGCGCGGTAATAGCAGCCAGGGTGAAAATGCCAAGGACGCAGCGCCAGGTCCGGGCACGGGGAGTGAGTCCTCCCCCTTCCGGTAGCTGTGGCAGGATGAAATCCGGAAGTGGGGAGATCACCGTACTGTCCGTTCCCACCGGGTGCCAGCCAGACACCTGCTGCATGGCGGTATGACGCGACAACCACGCCGTCCAGGCCGATGACGCAAGGCTTCCGGCAAGAATCGGCCCCATTCCCCACAGCATTGCTGCAGGTGCAATGGCCGGAACATCAGGATTATCATCGATGAATACCGCCTGGACATGCTGATGGAACCAACTCATCAGGCTATTCATCAGCACCTGCTGCTGCATCACAGGCGCACCGCCGGTGGTGACCCATGCGGCAATTGAACAAGGCGCATTCGACTCACGCCAGACAGTCCACCCTTCACCCGGAATAGCGGCCTGCCAGAGCATGTCATCCGTCATCGCACTGCCTATCTGACCATTCAGAATCAATGGCACAGAATGTCCCGTTTCTTTACGCAACTGACTAATTTGCCAGCGCAAAGCCAACAGACGACTTGTCAGGGCTTCGCTGTCGACGTGTTTCTGCGGACAGACACTGACCATCACCGACAGCTGACGCCCCCAGTCCGGGCGCTGCAACAGTACCTGACGGGCAACCTGCTCCAGATCCTGATGATCCTCAACGCGGATCCAGCATCCCTGCGTGACGGTCAGTACCGGTGACTGTTGCGGCCAGGTCAGAGGCATATCACCACAAACCAGCACCACAGGTTGACGGTAAGTGGTTTCAGGAAGGTCATCCAGACGCAGGCTGGCGTCATGCTCCGCACGAGGTTTGGCGATATACCAGAACGCGACGATAACCCCGATCATCGCCAGCAGAACGAGCACTGAAGCCAGCCGGGATAACGGCAAAAAAGCCAGGCATACCACAGCACTCAGCAGGGCGGCCCACAGCGCAAGCCCGCGCTGTTGTACAGGACTCATTTTATGACTCCCGGCAACAGGGTCAGCAGCATCTGATCGAGCCATTGATCCAGTCCCCACCAGAGCGCGGCAAGAACAATCACGCTCAGGCCGATACGAGCGGGCCATGACGCCAGCCAGCCTCCCGTCCCCCGTCCGGTGCGACTCTCTGCCAGAACAGGGTGAGTCTGCGGATAGCTGAACGGCGTAACACGTTCATTGAGGGCGCTGACCAGCTTCTGACGCTCAGGATCGCTTAGCGAGCGGTAACTACCCAGAAAACCGAGCATCATTACCCGCTGAAAGCAGGTCAGTACGGCATTGTCTGGTGCAGGTTCACGCAGCACATCGCGCATCCTGTCACACAAGGTGTCACCGGCATCCATCGTGCCGAGGAAGTGTCCCTGCAAAGGAATGTCATACCACTGCACACAGGCATCATCCTCTACACCGCGGCCTTTTACCGCTTCATCAAGCAATGCACATTGTGCAGTGAGGATATGCCTACAGCTGGCTTCATCGAGCTCACTCGCTTTTAGTTCACGCTGAACGCGCTCTACATCAGCGATACAGCGTTCCCATAAGACCCGACCTTCACCTTCCTGAAACAGCGGGCCATGGCGAAGGCTGATGACCTGAAGCCAGGTATCCTGCAGCAGTGCGTCAATATCAACAGGCACGGCAATGCCGCGTTTACGCTCACTCATGTTCTCAGTACCGCAAAGAGTTCAAGTTCAGGCTCACCAAGCATGCCCGGGACGTAAAACATGCATGTCCCGCTCTGGAGCATTTCGGCCGCCAAAGGATGCGAGAGGTCGAGACTGAAATACTGATTTTCCAGGCGCAACGGAATGGCGGCTGGCACATGACGCAGCGGCATCAGCGGTACACCCACGCGGGATGAGTTGACGATCCCACGCACATGGTCAGGACTGCCCACCTTACACTGGCGCGGGAACTGTTCCTGCAACTGCGCCACCGGTATCGGCGACCGTACAGAAAGATAGTAATCCGCTCCTTCGCGCAGACGCGGGTCATGCAGGCGAGCCTGCCAGAAGTGCAGTCGTGGGTCATAGTCGAGCGTCAGAGCCACCACGCGGGACGGCAGACTGGCTTCAAGCAGATCGCTAAGTAAATCAAACAACGGCGGAAATACCGCGTTGAGTTGCTCATGATGCCAGACCGGAATAGCGTTCACCTGGTGCTCCAGAGAAAATGTCAGCAAGCTCCCCGCCAGGCGAGAAAGCTCCGGATACAGACGTTCCGGCGGGCTTTGCAGATTACGCTGGAACTGACCCAGTACGGGCTCAGCGCTATTCAGCGCGTTGAGCAGCCAGAACAGAGAGACATCAGCCACGGCAAAGTCAGCCATACGCTCATTGCTTTCGCGCCGCATTGCCATCAGACGACAGAGTCGAGCCCGTAGCTGGGTCATGAGCTGTTCCAGTTGGGTTACCAACCAGGGGCTGCCCTGAATGGTCAACAGCGGAGGAAGAAACGTCTCATCTAATTGCCATAACCCCTGCGAATCTTGCTGCAGGCGGGCGACCGGACAAGTCAGATAATCACTGTTGTTCTGATGGTCAAAACGCAGCGTCAGTTCCGGTTGCATCACCGCAATCTGACGGGTGTCTTCCCCAAATGCATTGCGCACATCCCGCCAGCGCTGGCGATAACGCACCGGGCGCTCGGCCACTTCATCGGGTTTAAGGCAGTTACCGCCATTCGCCCGCAGTAGCGGAAGCGCCAGCATCACCGTCACCTCCTGCGATTCACTTTCAAGCGACAACACAGGCGGCAGAGAATCTGCATTGTCTGTATCAATCAGCGTTCCGTCCTGAAAACGGACATGCAGATGACGGGCCTGGAGACATCCAAGCTTGAGAGATTCCGGTTCGAAAGTGGCGTCAATGACCCCCCAGGGTGAGATGAGTCCCAGCCGGGCAATACATTCGGCAGACCAGGCCGCATACGCGACCTGTTGCTGAAAATGCTGGGGAGAGACCATAATGCCCCTACCCCATAACGGTTGTTCCGTTTTCATCGGCTTCCTGCCTGTTTTTACGCTTTCGCTTTCGGCATCTGTGAAACAAGCGACAAATTGACGTCCATCCCTTCCACCTGGAAGTGCGGGATAGCGTACAATTTCACGCGGAAGAAGCCCGGGTTGTCCTCAATATCTTCTACCACTACTTTCGCGTCACGCAGTGGGTGAGACGCCTGAAGTTCATCGCCCGGATCGGTCATTTCGGTCACCAGACTGCGGACCCAGGTGTTCAGCTCCAGCTCCAGAAGTCGGCGATCCTTAGTGGTGCCAATGTTTTCGCGCTGAATCAGCTTCAGGTAGTGGGCGATACGCGACAGCAGGAAGATGTACGGAAGACGCGCATTGATGCGGCTGTTCGCCGTTGCATCTGCGGTGTCATAGAGCGCCGGTTTCTGCGTGGAGTTAGCCGAGAAGAAGCAGGCGTAGTCGCGGTTTTTGTAATAGGACAAAGGAATGAAGCCCAGATTCGCAAATTCGAATTCACGGGTTTCAGGAATCATCACTTCGCTCGGGATTTTTACCTGATTGCCGGTACCGAGATCGTACAGATGGATAGGCAGGTCCTGAACCGCACCACCAGCCTGTGGCCCACGGATCTGTACACACCAGCCATTATTGATAAAGCTGCGCACCATGTTGGACGCAAAAGCAAACGATGCGTTGGTCCACAGGTATTTGTCGTGATCCGGACCTTTGACTTCTTCGACATAATTGAAGCTACGAACCGGAACGGTATCCGGGCCATACGGCAAACGTCCCAGTACGCGGGGCATCACCAGACCGATGTAGCGCGCGTCGTCCGTATCGCGGAACGATTTCCACTTGATGTACTCGGCGCGGTCAAAATAGTTACCAATATCTTTAATCGCAGCAACGTCTTCCATTGAATCCTTGAGGAAGAATTTCGGGCCTGCCGAGCCGATAAATGGCATATGTGCCGCAGCAGAGACTTTAGAGATATTGCGCAGCAGAGCGACATCCTGCGCTGAAGCGTCGAACTCGTAAGCGGAAATCAGCGCCGCAATCGGCTCGCCGCCCGGGGTATCATATTCGTCGATGTAGGTGTGTTTATAAAGACCACTCTGGATCACCTCCGGACAGTCTTCAAAGTCCTGGCGCAGGTCTTCTTTAGACATACTCAGAAGCTCAATTTTCACGTTCTGGCGAAAATCGGTTTTATCCACCAGCGACTTCACCCCACGCCACAGGCTCTCAACCGCCTGAAATTCATCATGGTGCATTACAGCGTCCAGCTGGCGGCTGATCTGAAAATCGAGCTCAGCGATGTGGTGATCAATCAGGCTTTTATCCAGTTTTTCGACTTTCGAGCCTGCTTTGGTCAGACACTCCAGAAAGACCTGCATACCTGCAGTCAGACGTTCATCGGCGGTGGCATCCGACATCGCCTGCGCATCTTGCCAGATATCCAGCGCGCTCAGCTCAGAGACCGGGCTCAGATTGATTTTCTCAAACAGGGAAGCGTAAACCCCACCCGCTGCTGGGCGCTCCAGCACCACGCTTTCACCGCCAGTAATATTATTTTGTACAGACATGAGCATTCCTTGATTAATCCGTTAAAACAGCCTGATGGTTAGGATTTTTTTGACGCCAGTGCGGATAATTCATTTCGCAACTCAGCGCTAAGCGACTGGTCAAGAACGATTTTTTCCAGCTCTTTTCGGAAAGTCTGGTTGTCCAAAAGGTTGGCTTTCAAATCACGGAGCAAGTTGCGCATCGCCAGCATCGCCTTCAGTTGCGGTATCTGAGCAGCCACCTGCTCTGGCGTGAAATCTTTCATGCTCTGGAAAGTCAGCTGAATGTTGTCCTCACCGCCATCATCAGCCAGCGTATTTTTAACGGTCAGATTAACTTTTGGGGAATATTCGGAAAGAACGCTATCAAAATTGTTCTTCGTGATATTAACCTTTTCGCGCTCAAATATTGGCGCTGTGTCCTGCCCATTACTAAAATCACCCGCAACAAGCAATTTCAATGGTAATTCCATTTTCTTGCTTGCTCCGCCAGTATGCAGGTCAAGCTTTAGGTTAATACGTGCCTTAGGCACTTCATTCTGAAAACTGTCAGCCATCTCATCATCCCTCTTTGGTTTTGCTATGCCAACTTCACGGTATCGCGTTGATGCGCAATCATAGAATAATGATCGACACAAAATCAAATACGCAGATCATTAACCCGCAATGAGAAATTTCTTAAGAATTTTCTGCTAAACTATTATTGTGTAATGCCCTGCCAAGGCAGAAAAAGAAACTACTCTTTTCGCGCAAACCAAATATTTATATCGTTAAAAGGATCGCAACCAGTGAGATACAAATAAAAACAACTTATTTTGATTTGCATCACGACACTTTGTCAAAAAAGCATGAATTAACTGAAAGAAGCTATTGAGGAACACAAAAAAAGAAGAAACGAAAAATTATGAAAAGTGAATATTTTATTGATGGCATGAATAATAAATAAGATTTTTCCTTATGAAAATTCTTATTTATTATATGTAGTAAAAAATTCATTTCCGGATACTTAACGAGTCGTCAATCATTAATACCGTGCTTGTTCGTGAATTGACTTTATCCTTGCACAGAGGCTTCTGCTCGCCGCCCAAGAAGGAGGGATGCTCTCAATGCGGCTGTTTATAAAATCTGTAAAATCAAACACCTTCTGGATCGTCGCTTTTTTAATCAAAAACGAGTAATAGCACATATCGTATAACGGTGTTACATTATACCGCCCACCCAACGTCAGCTATGGCCAGGTAACGCCGTAAAGATCGGTAAAGCCTGCAACCATGACCTTGTACTACGGTCTAATAGGCACGTGGTATCGCACTAAGCGTTACTTTCACCGGCTCTACATAGGTTTCTCTATTTTGTCTCAATCCAAATTTCAACGCGCGTTTTTACACCCGCGTTACTGGTTTACATGGTTTGGTCTTGGCGTTCTCTGGCTGCTGGTACAACTCCCCTACCCTGTGCTGCGTATGCTGGGGTCGAAACTGGGCAGCGCATCCCGCTATTTCCTGAAGCGTCGCGAATCTATCGCGCGTAAAAACATCGAGCTTTGCTTTCCTCAGTACAATGCTGAAGAGCGCGAAAAACTGATCTCTGAAAACTTTAAATCCATCGGCATGGCGCTGCTTGAAACCGGCATGGCCTGGTTCTGGCCGGATGAACGCGTCCGTAAATGGTTTGATGTAGAAGGACTGGACAACCTTAAACGCGCTCAGCTGCAAAAACGCGGCGTGATGGTTGTTGGCGTGCACTTTATGTCGCTGGAGCTTGGCGGGCGCGTGATGGGCCTTTGTCAGCCAATGATGGCAACCTACAGACCGCACAACAGTGCACTGATGGAGTGGGTTCAGACGCGAGGCCGCATGCGCTCCAATAAAGCGATGATCAGCCGTAACAACCTGCGCGGTATGGTTGGCGCCCTGAAGAAAGGTGAGGCCGTCTGGTTCGCTCCTGACCAGGATTACGGACGCAAAGGCAGCAGCTTTGCCCCCTTCTTTGCCGTGAAGGATGTAGCGACGACCAACGGGACTTTCGTCATTTCGCGTTTGTCAGGTGCCTCCATGCTGACCGTGACGATGGTGAGAAAAGCGGATAAGTCAGGCTACCGTCTGCACATCTCTCCGGAAATGGCTAACTATCCGGAAAACGAGTGTGAAGCGGCAGCGTTTATCAATAAGGTCATCGAAACTGAAATCATGCGCGCACCGGAGCAATATCTCTGGATGCATCGCCGTTTCAAAACGCGTCCTCTTGGCGAAGCCTCCCTCTATATTTAAGCCCTGCATGAAGGTTAGTTTCGCTAAGAAACTAGCCTTTTCAATCACCTGTCATCTCACTGCAAAACCGTCTTTGATGGCGTCGCCCAAAGTGAATTTATTGCGCTGTGAAATCAAACTGTCGCCGTTCCACGACACTCGTAAGTGGCGGAAATTATTTAAAAAAATCCCTCTTGTCACCCCTCATTTTTAAGCGTACATTAGCGCCGTCTGGCACCAGGAAAGCACAGAATTCTGAGCGGGAGTCATCGGCGTAACGGGAAAATTCTCATTTCTGTTTAGCCGGGATTTCAGTTCTCTATAATCAGTTGGACTCTGTTTTTAAATGCGTACCACAAGATACGCGGAGCGATGAAACGTGAAATATTTCTTTATGGGCATTTCGGTGATCGTTTTAGTCTGGGCCGGAACCTTTGCCCTGATGATCTAGTGAGAACATGCAGTCAAAAAAACAGGAGCCATTTGGCTCCTGTTTTTTTGTCATGAGGACACGGGGTTTTCAGCAACGCTCTTTGCTGAGAGCAGGCCATCGGCCCGGAACATACTCTTGATGCCCCTCACCGCCTGACGAATACGGTCGCTGTTTTCGATTAAAGCAAAGCGCACGTGGGTGTCGCCATAATCACCAAAGCCGATACCCGGGGACACACACACCTTCGCGTCCTGCAGCAGCTTTTTAGCAAACTCCAGCGAACCCATCGCTGCGTACGGTTCCGGAATTTTCGCCCAGACATACATGGACGCTTTCGGCATCTCCACCATCCAGCCAGCCTCATGTAACCCTTTTACGAGTACGTCGCGGCGACGTTTATACTGAGCAGCAATGTCGTGAACGCACTGCTGATCGCCCTCCAGAGCGGCAATAGCGGCAACCTGCAGCGGCGTGAAGGTACCGTAATCGTGGTAACTCTTGATACGCGCCAGTGCACTTACCAGCGTTTTGTTACCCACCATAAAGCCAATACGCCAGCCCGCCATGTTGTAGCTTTTCGACAGGGTAAAGAACTCCACCGCCACGTCACGCGCGCCAGGAACCTGCATTATCGACGGGGCTTTCCAGCCGTCATAGACGATATCGGCGTAGGCTAAATCATGAACCACCAGCACGTCATAACGCTTGGCCAGAGCGACAACTTTCTCGAAGAAATCAAGCTCCACGCACTGGGCCGTTGGGTTCGACGGGAAACCGAGGATCATCATCTTGGGTTTCGGGTAGCTTTCGCGAATGGCACGTTCCAGTTCGTTAAAGAAATCGACACCTTCCACCAGCGGAACAGAGCGCACCTGCGCCCCGGCAATCACCGCGCCGTAGATATGGATTGGGTAACTTGGATTGGGTACCAGCACCGTATCACCGTGATCCAGCGTGGCCAGCATCAGATGTGCAAGCCCTTCTTTCGAGCCGATGGTGACAATCGCCTCACTTTCAGGATCGATATCAACCTGATAACGATCCTGATACCAGCGCGAGATCGCGCGACGTAACCTGGGAATACCGCGCGAGGTTGAGTAGCCGTGCGTATCCGGGCGCTGGGCAACCGTGCAGAGCTTTTCAACGATATGCGGTGGCGTTGGGCCGTCAGGGTTACCCATGCTGAAATCGATAATATCTTCGCCGCGCCGACGCGCAGCCATCTTCAGTTCAGCAGTGATATTGAAAACATAAGGGGGGAGACGATCGATACGCGTAAAACGGCGTTCAGGACTGAATTCAGCCATAGATTCCTCAGATTAACGTTAGCGCCCGGACCGTCCGAGCGACGCTGCCACCGATGTGGCGTGCTTAGAAAATAACCTGAAAAAAATCACCCTGTCGAGAGGGAAATGAAAAAAAAGCGCCCGCGTGAAAACCGGAACACTGCAATACATGAAAGTGAAAGCAGGGTTCTGATATTGGCTTTCCGTTAGCCGTTATTTAACACAATGATATCAAAACAGTTACCTGGTGATTTGGCGCTGAGAAAAAATCGGGTAGCATCAATCCTCATCTGACAATCCCCTTTGTAAAATATGGTTTTTCCTCATTTGATAAACCCGACGGATAGCTGGTCAATACGCCCCAGGTTTTTTATCATGGTCCTTTCCCGTTTGCCCAGGTCTGCTCCGTGCACGAGATATTCACTATGCTGCTGGCGGTTTTTGACCGTGCGGCATTAATGCTAATTTGCCTGTTCTTCCTGATTCGCATTCGCCTGTTTCGCGAGCTTTTGCATAAATCCGCACACTCGCCGAAAGAGCTGCTGGCCGTTACCGCCATCTTTTCCCTGTTCGC
This sequence comes from Enterobacter cloacae complex sp. P47BA, assembly GCF_014930485.1. NCBI lineage: Bacteria > Pseudomonadati > Pseudomonadota > Gammaproteobacteria > Enterobacterales > Enterobacteriaceae > Enterobacter > Enterobacter cloacae complex sp. P47BA. The sequence goes on from NZ_JADBRF010000021.1 coordinate 32,897, forward strand.
ACTGTTCAGCACCTGGTCCGGGGTGCCGGTAGAGGGTTCGCTGGTTAACGTGCGCATTATCGCCGTCATGTCCGGCGGAATTTTGTTTGGCCCGTGGGTGGGTGTCATCACCGGCGTGATTGCCGGGACCCATCGCTACTTGATTGATATCGGTGGCGTAACGGCAGTGCCATGCTTTATCACCAGCATTATCGCCGGGGTGCTTTCCGGCTGGATCGGCCGCAAGATCCCCAAAAAACAGCGCTGGCGCGCCGGGATTGCTGCGGGCATGGTGTGCGAAACGCTGACCATGATCCTTGTCGTCGTCTGGGCCCCCACCACCGCGCTGGGGCTGGATATCGTCTCGAAAATCGGTATTCCTATGATCCTGGGCAGCGTCTGCATCGGTTTTATCGTGCTGCTGGTACAGAGCGTTGAAGGGGAAAAAGAGGCCAGCGCCGCCCGTCAGGCCAAGCTGGCGCTGGATATTGCCAACAAAACGCTGCCGCTCTTTCGCCACGTTAACGCGGAGTCGCTGCGCCAGGTCTGCGAGATTATCCGCCACGACATTCACGCTGACGCCGTCGCCATCACCAATATCGACCACGTGCTGGCCTACGTAGGCGTTGGAGAACACAACTATCGCGACAGTGATGATACCATTAGTCCGACCACCAGACAGGCGATTAACTACGGAAAAATCATCATTAAAAACAATGATGAAGCTCACCGAACGCCGGAAATTCACTCGATGCTGGTGATCCCGCTATGGGAAAAAGGCGTTGTGACGGGCACGCTGAAAATTTATTACTGCCACGCGCATCAGATCACCTCCACGCTTCAGGAGATGGCCATTGGCCTGTCGCAGATTATCTCTACTCAGCTTGAGGTCTCCCGGGCAGAACAGCTGCGTGAGATGGCAAATAAGGCAGAGCTGCGCGCGCTGCAGAGCAAAATTAATCCCCATTTCCTGTTTAACGCGCTCAACGCTATCTCCTCTTCCATTCGTTTGAATCCGGACACCGCGCGCCAGCTGATTTTTAACCTGTCGCGCTATCTGCGCTACAACATCGAACTGAAAGATGACGAGCAGATCGACATTAAAAAAGAGCTTTATCAGATCAAAGACTATATCGCGATTGAGCAGGCGCGCTTTGGCGACAAGCTCACGGTGATTTACGATATTGATGAAGAGGTCAACTGCGTGATCCCGAGCCTGCTGATCCAGCCGCTGGTTGAAAACGCGATTGTTCACGGTATTCAGCCCTGTAAAGGCAAAGGTGTGGTCACCATCAGCATCACCGAAAGCGGCAACCGGGTGCGAATTGCGGTACGCGATACCGGCCACGGGATTGACCCAAAAGTCATTGAGCGCGTGGAGTCTAACGAGATGCCCGGGAATAAAATCGGGCTGCTGAACGTGCACCACAGAGTCAAGCTTCTCTACGGCGACGGGCTGCATATTCATCGTCTTGAACCAGGCACTGAAATCGCTTTTTACGTCCCGAATGAGCGCTCCCCTGTTCATGCGGCGACATCTTTATTACCTCAGGGTGAGTAATATGAAAGTCATCATCGTTGAAGATGAATTCCTGGCTCAACAGGAACTAACCTGGCTTATCAAAACCCACAGCCAGATGGAGATTGTGGGTACGTTTGATGATGGTCTGGACGTGCTGAAGTTTCTGCAGCATAACCGGGTTGACGCGATTTTTCTGGATATCAATATTCCCTCGCTGGACGGCGTGCTGCTGGCGCAAAATATCAATCAGTTTGCCCATAAGCCGTTTATTGTGTTCGTTACCGCATGGAAAGAGCATGCCGTAGAAGCCTTCGAGCTGGAGGCATTTGACTATATTCTGAAGCCTTACCAGGAGTCGCGAATTGTCAGCATGCTGCAAAAGCTGGAGGCTGCATGGCAGCAACAGAGCGCTCCGGCTACCGCCAGCCCGACGATACGGGAAAACGACACCATCAATCTGGTCAAAGATGAGCGCATCATCGTGACCCCGGTCAACGATATCTACTACGCCGAAGCGCACGAAAAGATGACGTTTGTCTATACGCGGCGGGAATCGTATGTCATGGCGATGAACATTACTGAATTCTGCAGCAAGCTTCCGGCAGCCCACTTTTTCCGCTGCCACCGTTCGTTTTGCGTCAATTTAAATAAGATCCGCGAGATCGAACCGTGGTTTAACAACACCTATATTTTGCGCCTGAAGGATTTGGATTTTCAGGTGCCGGTGAGCCGCAGCAAAGTGAAAGAGTTCCGCCAGCTGATGCACCTGTAACGAAAGAGCCCTCTCCCGCGGGAGAGGGTAATGAGGCATCAGAGGATTTGGCCGAGAACCTGACGCAGATGGGCACCCGAACCCAGCAGGCCTGGGTTATCATGCACGATGAGATAAACGGGAATGTCCTGTACGTAGCTTCTGAAACGCCCTTTATCTTCAAACCCACCGCGGAAACCGGAGGCTTTAAAGAAGTCGAGGAAGCGCGGCACGATCCCGCCCGCAATATAGACCCCGCCAAAGGTGCCCAGCGTCAGCGCCAGGTTGCCGCCGAACCGTCCCATAATGACGCAGAACAGCGAAAGAGCGCGACGGCAGTCGATGCAGCTGTCCGCCAGCGCGCGTTCAGTGACGTCTTTCGGCTGCAGGTTTTCCGGCAGACGACCGTCCGATTTCACAATCGCACGATACAGGTTCACCAGCCCCGGCCCTGACAGGACGCGCTCGGCGGAAACGTGGCCGATCTCCGCGCGCAACTCTTCAAGGATAATGCCCTCTTCTTCGCTGTTTGGCGCAAAGTCCACATGGCCGCCTTCACCCGGCAGGCTCACCCAGCGCTGAGCAACATGCACCAGGTGCGACACGCCCAGGCCGGTACCGGCGCCGTAAACCGCAATCGGCTTGCCCTCGACCGGTTCAGCGCCGCCAAACTGAATCAGGTGTTCCGGCTTCAGCATCGGGATCGCCATGGACACCGCGGTGAAGTCATTGATGATTTCCAGATGCGCAAAACCGAGATTCTTTTTCATCTCTGCGATGGAGAATGCCCAGGTATGGTTGGTCATGGCGACCCAGTCGCCGGTTATCGGACAGGCAATGGCGATGCAGCCGTCCTCGACGCTCACCTGATGCTCTTCCAGATAGACGCGAACAACGGCCTCAAGGCTTGGATAATCCAGCCCGGAATAGGTTTTCGCCCGGGAAATTTCACCGCTACTTACATCGCATAATGCGAGGCGCGCGTTCGTGCCGCCCACATCACCTACCAAAGCATACTTTGTCATTCTTCTACTGCTCCGCTAAAGTCAGAATAAATCTTTGGGACACTGTAAATTCAAGGCGTGATAACAACAACGACCGGAAGGTGAATGCCCATGGATTATCGATCTTCGTCACAGAATAACTTTACCGTTTCAGCACCTTTTGCACTATTGCCATAAGGCTTAATGTGCAAAGTAACGTCATTGCATTTTGTACAAGGAAATCATCATGCTCCACCCGCGAGCCAGAACCATGCTGTTGCTGGCAATTCCGGCGCTGATCATTGGCGTGGCCTCAAGCCTGGTCCTTATCGTCGTGATGAAAATCGCGTCGGTGCTGCAAACTCTCTTATGGACAGCGCTTCCGGCAAAACTGGGGGTCACCGCGGATTCTTCGGCGTGGATCATCCTGATGCTGACGTTAACCGGTATTGCGGTGGGTCTGGCGATCCGTTTCAGTCCCGGCCACGCCGGACCGGACCCGGCGCTGGAACCTCTGATTGGCGCTCCGGTTCCCCCCTCTGCACTGCCGGGGCTGATCGTCGCGTTGATCGTGGGCCTGGCGGGCGGCGTCAGCCTGGGTCCCGAGCATCCGATTATGGCGGTGAATATTGGCCTGGCGGTGTTCCTCGGCGCACGTATTCTGCCTCGCGTCGGCGCGCTGGACTGGACCATCCTCGCCTCCGCAGGCACCATCGGGGCGCTTTTTGGCACGCCTGTCGCTGCTGCCCTGATCTTTTCTCAGACGTTGGCCAGTGATAACGACGTCCCACTCTGGGATAAGCTGTTCGCTCCACTGATGGCCGCGGCTGCCGGCGCGCTGACGACAAGCCTGTTTTTCCATCCCCATTTTTCCCTCTCTCTGCCGCACTACGGAGAGATGCGGATTGCAGATATATTCAGCGGCGCCATCGTCGTCGCGATCGCCATCGCGCTGGGCATGGTAGCGGTATGGTGTCTTCCGCGCCTGCACCGGCTGGTGCATAAACTCAAACATCCGGTATTGATTCTGGGAACAGGGGGGCTAATCCTCGGTGTTTTAGGGGCAATTGGCGGAACGGTGACCCTGTTCAAAGGTCTGGACGAGATGCAGCAGCTGGCCTTCAGCCAGGTATTTAGCGTGTCCGATTACCTGTTGTTTGCCGTCATCAAGCTGGCGGCGCTTGTCGTTGCTGCAGCGTGCGGTTTCCGCGGCGGGCGTATCTTCCCGGCGGTGTTTGTCGGCGTGGCGCTGGGGCTGATGCTGCACGAGCATGTCGACGCGGTTCCGGCGGCGATTACCGTTTCTTGCTCTATTCTGGGGCTGGTACTGGTGGTGACGCGCGATGCATGGCTGAGCCTGTTTATGGCGGCGGTGGTGGTGCCGGATTCGACGCTGTTCCCGCTGCTCTGCATCGTGATGTTGCCCGCCTGGCTCCTGCTGGCGGGCAAACCGATGATGATGGCCTGGCGAAACGACAAATAATCAGGCGCTATTGCGCGCTTCCAGCGCTTTGGTAATCGCTCCCAGCAGCGGCGGGATATCCGCTTTTGGCAGCATCACCTCAATTAGCGAGAGCCGCTCGTGGTGCGCCACTTTTTCCAGCACGTCCGCCAGCTGCTCCGCTTCACTGACTTGCCAGCACTGGGCCTGAGGATCGAGGCTCAGGGCCTGCGGGATTTGCGTCCAGTTCCATAGCGCAATGTCATTGTAACGCTGTTCCGGCCCGTGAATTGCCCTTTCAACCGTGTATCCTTCGTTGTTGAGCACCAGAATGATGGGATGTTGTTTATCACGCAACATTGACCCGAGCTCCTGAATGGTCAGCTGTGCCGCGCCATCCCCCGTCAGCACAATCACCCGCCGGTTCGGGCATGCCGTTTGCGCACCGAACGCCGCGGCCAGGGTGTAGCCGATCGAGCCCCACAGCGGCTGGACGATAAAATTCACGTCGGCAGGCAAACGCAGGTCAATCGCGCCGAAGGCCGAGGTGCCCTGATCGGCCAGGATGATGTCTCCCGGGCGAATAAACGTTTGCAGCGTTTGCCAGAAATTCTCCTGCGTAAGCGAGCCGTCCGGCTGAGGGAAATTCATCGCGCTGTGCGATGCCGGAACAGGCTTATCGTGAATATGCTGTTTGCACAGCTCCAGCAGCGCTTCAATGGCCTGGGCCATCGGGATGCCGGTAAACCAGATATCGCCGACGCGGGCGGCATGAGGCTGGACTTCTATCGTCTGTGCAGGCGTTAACTGATGGGTAAACCCGGCCGTCAGAGTATCGGTAAAACGCGTGCCGATGCACAGCACCGTATCCGCTCCCTCTATCGCCTCTTTTACCGGACCGGCACTGGCCGAACCGCTGTAGGTACCGTAAAAACCGGCGTTACGTTCGTCGAAAATGCCTTTGCCCATCAGCATCGTGGCATGCGCCATCGGCACATCCTTCACCCACTTCTGCAGCGCGTGCTTCAGCCCATGGCGCAGGACAAGAAAATCCGCTAACAGCGCGGTACGCTTACTCGCTGCCAGTTGACGCTCCGCAGCATCCCGGAACGCTTTCAGGCAGGCGCTATCGGCATGGGCATGCCGGAGCGTGAGAGCGTTTACAGGCGGCGTAGCGGCTTTTTTTGCCACATCGGCAGGTAACATCAAATAGCCGGGGCGACGTTCCCGGAGCATCGTCGTCAGTACCCGGTCGATTTCATAACAGGCGTTTTGTTCGGTCAGGATCGCCTGTGCAACGGTGATCGGCTCGCTCATATGGTAAAAATGGCGGAACTCACCATCGCCCAGCGTATGGTGCAGCAGTTCCCCCCTTTGCTGAGACGCCATCCCCGGCGCGCCAACAATATGCAGCACCGGAACATGCTCGGCATAGCTGCCCGCAATGCCGTTCATGGCACTTAATTCTCCGACGCCAAACGTCGTCAGCAGCGCGGCGAAGCCCTTACAGCGGGCATATCCGTCAGCGGCATAAGAGGCGTTTAACTCGTTGGCACAGCCCACCCAGCAGATATCCGGGCTGTCTATTACGTGGTCGAGAAACTGCAGGTTATAGTCGCCCGGCACGCCAAACAGATGATCGGCTCCACAATCTGTAAGACGGTCCAGCAGGTAATCGGCGACGCAGTACGGGGTACGCATAAACAGGTATCCTTCTGATGTTGACCTCACTTTGAGTATTAAATAAGCGTGATGGCTGTCCAGAATTGGCGATAAGAAGGCTATGGAAAGAATGCTTTACAAAAAATGCTGAGCTATGCTGCTTTTTTTCACGTTAATGTAAACGTATACACTGATTTTTCTCTTCAGCACGAGAGGTCATACGAATGGGTTATCAGCCGGACAAAAATCGTTATCAGACAATGGAGTATCGCCGCTGTGGGCGAAGCGGAATCAGGTTGCCCGCGGTCTCGCTGGGGCTGTGGCATAATTTTGGTGACGTTACGCTTATCGAAAATAGCCGTCAACTTTTACAGCGCGCGTTCGATCTGGGTATTACACATTTCGACCTTGCCAATAACTATGGTCCCCCGCCGGGGTCCGCCGAGCGTAATTTCGGCCGTATTTTGCAGGAGGATTTCCTGCCCTGGCGCGACGAGCTGATCGTCTCCACGAAAGCGGGATATACCATGTGGGACGGCCCTTACGGCGACTGGGGATCGCGTAAATATCTGCTGGCAAGCCTCGATCAAAGCCTGAAGCGCATGGGGCTGGAATATGTCGATATCTTCTATCATCACCGTCCGGACCCGGAAACGCCGCTACAGGAAACCATGAAAGCGCTTGACCATCTGGTGCGCCAGGGCAAAGCCCTGTATGTCGGGTTATCCAACTATCCTGCCGAGCTGGCGCGAAAAGCGATTGATATCCTGAATGACCTGGGCACGCCCTGCCTGATCCACCAGCCGAAATACTCGATGTTCGAACGTGCGCCGGAAGAGGGTTTGCTGGATGTTCTGCAGGAAAAAGGGGTCGGCTGTATTCCCTTCTCGCCGCTGGCAGGGGGACAGTTGACCAACCGGTATCTTAACGGTATTCCCGCCGATTCCCGTGCGGCAAGCGGCAGTCAATTCCTTAACCCGGAACAGATCACCGAAGAGAAGCTTGAGAAAGTGCGCCAGCTAAACGCCCTGGCAGAAAGCCGCGGCCAGAAACTCTCGCAGATGGCGCTTGCCTGGGTATTACGCCATGAGGAGGTCACGTCGGTGCTGATCGGAGCCAGCAAAACGGCTCAGATTGATGATGCCGTGGGTATGCTGGAAAACCGCCAGTTTACCGCAGAAGAACTTTCTCTAATCGACCAGATCCTGAGCAGTTCAAAATAAAACCACTTTTAGCAAAAAGTGCTCTCCCTCGGGAATTCGGAGTTGAGGCGATGAAACGAGCCTTTACCAACTCGTAATATTGCGTTAACAGGCCCCACGAAGGCCCCGATCGTGAAGGAGAAAGAGTATGTTCAGGTCACTGATTCTTGCAGCGGTATTACTGGCTTCGGCCCCGCTCGTCGCCACTGCGGGCGAAATCACCCTGTTGCCATCAGTAAAATTACAAATTGGCGATCGTGACGACTACGGCAGATACTGGGACGGTGGCTACTGGCGCGACCGTGATTACTGGCATCGTCACTATGAGTGGCGCGGCGATCGCTGGTGGAAACATGACAACGGCAGACACCGCGGCTGGTATAAAGACAACGCCTATGAGCGCGGTTACCGTGAAGGCTGGCGGGATCGTGACGACCGTCGCGGCTGGGGTCGCGGCAAAGGTCATGGTCACGGCCATCATCATTAATCCAAAAGGAGCCCCTGCGGCTCCTTTTTTGTTAAAGACCCAGCGCGGTTCCCACCAACAACCACAAGTTCAGCGCCACGACGACCACCACGATGGCCCACCCGGCCCGTTTCACCAGCGTCGTATTAACCAGTTCGCCCATCAGAGTTTTATTGCTGGTGAAAATCAGCAGCGGCACCAGCGCCAGCGCAATACCAAAGCTCAGCAACACCTGGCTCATCACCAGAATTCGCGTTGGATCGAGCCCCATCATAATCACGATAAACGACGGAAGCATGGTGATAAAACGACGCACCCACAATGGAATATGGAAGCGAACAAATCCCTGCATCACCACCTGTCCTGCCAGCGTCCCCACCACCGTGGAGGAGAGACCGGCGGCAACCAGGCTCAGACCAAATATCGTGGCAGCAGCATGGCTCAGTAACGGCTCGAGCGTGAGGTAAGCCTGGTCGAGATCGGCGACACCAGTATGACCGTTAAAGTGGAAAGCGGCGGCTGCGGTGGCCATCATCGCCAGATTCACAAAACCCGCGATGGTCATGGCGATTGCCACATCCCATTTGGTTGCCGAGTAGCGTTCTTTACGCGTCCCGCCGTGCAGATGCTGGGTCAACGAGGAGTGCAAATAAATGACATGCGGCATAATGGTCGCCCCAAGGACCCCGGCGGCCAGGAAAACCGCTTCCGAGGTTGGCAGGCTTGGGATCACCATGCCTTTCGCGAGCTGCGCCAGATTCGGCTGTGAGAAAATCAGCTCGACGATGTACGCCGCAGCAACAAACAGCAGCAGGCCACCAATGACCTTCTCCAGCGGTTTTTGACCCCGACGTTGCAGCATCAGGATCAGGAATGTGGCAATCCCGGTCAGCACCGCTCCCTGTAACAGCGACACGCCCAGAATCAGCTTAAAGCCGATCGCTGCCCCGATAAATTCAGCGAGATCGGTTGCCATGGCGATAATTTCCGCCTGAACCCAGTAGAGCCACACCGCCGGACGGGGATAATGGTCGCGAATTTGCTCCGCCAGGTTTTTACCCGTGGCAATCCCCAGTTTTGCAGAGAGCATCTGAATCAGCATCGCCATCAGGTTTGCCCAGACGACCACCCACAGCAGCTTATAGCCGAAACTGGCCCCGGCCTGAATATTGGTCGCAAAATTACCCGGATCGATATAGCCGATGGCAGCAATAAAAGCAGGTCCCATTAATGCGAACCGCAACTTGCGCGCGGCTCTACCACTGCTACCCTCTACGCGACTGTTTGTCATTATCTGCCTCTGGAAATATAGCCTTTGCTATGTTTAATGCTACCAAAATGAGAATGATTATCAAGATCATTTAGAAAGTTTAAAATGATTTCTCTGATAGCTAAGAACAATAGATGGGCAGGTGGTGCGACATCACAGAATGTGAAAATGCGCGGTCATTTGTGAAGCGTAGCACACAAACTTAACTTTTCACTCATTTACCTAACATAACAAAAATGTATTGTGGATCACTAATTTTGAGACTCGTCACAGGATGTAACTATAGTGTGTCCCTGATCTCGTTTTCTTTTCGGTTGTTACATAGAATGTGCACGAAAATTAAACCTGCCTCATATTTGGAGCAAATATGGACCGCGTCCTTCATTTTGTCCTGGCACTTGTTGTCGTTACTGCACTCGCATTGCTGGTCAGCACAGACCGCAAAAAAATTCGTATTCGTTATGTTGTCCAGCTGCTGGTCATTGAAGTTTTACTTGCGTGGTTCTTCCTGAACTCCAACGTAGGCCTCGGCTTCGTGAAAGGCTTCTCCGAAATGTTCGAAAAACTGCTCGGATTCGCCAACGAAGGGACAAACTTTGTCTTCGGTAAAATGAACGACGAAGGTCTGGCATTCTTCTTCCTGAAGGTACTGTGCCCAATCGTCTTCATCTCCGCGCTGATCGGTATTCTGCAGCACATCCGCGTTCTGCCGTTCGTTATTCGTGGCATTGGTTTCCTGTTATCCAAAGTAAACGGCATGGGCAAGCTGGAATCTTTCAACGCCGTAAGTTCCCTGATCCTCGGTCAGTCTGAGAACTTCATCGCGTATAAAGATATCCTCGGCAAAATGTCCCGTAACCGCATGTACACCATGGCGGCAACCGCGATGTCTACCGTTTCCATGTCTATCGTGGGAGCATATATGACCATGCTGGAGCCAAAATATGTGGTTGCAGCGCTGGTTCTGAATATGTTCAGCACCTTTATCGTTCTGTCGCTGATCAACCCGTATCGCGTTGACGCCAGCGAAGAGAACATCCAGATGTCTAACCTGCACGAAGGTCAGAGCTTCTTCGAAATGCTGGGTGAGTACATCCTGGCAGGTTTCAAAGTGGCGATTATCGTTGCCGCGATGCTGATCGGCTTTATCGCCCTGATCTCCGCACTGAACGCCCTGTTCGCCGCCGTGCTGGGCATCTCCTTCCAGGGCATCCTGGGCTACATCTTCTACCCTGTCGCATGGGTGATGGGTGTTCCGGCTCACGAAGCGCTGCAGGTGGGCAGTATCATGGCGACTAAACTGGTTTCTAACGAATTCGTTGCGATGATGGATCTGCAGAAAATCGCCAGCACGCTCTCTCCACGTGCGGAAGGCATTCTGTCTGTATTCCTGGTCTCCTTCGCGAACTTCTCGTCCATCGGTATTATCGCCGGTGCGATTAAAGGCCTGAACGAAGAACAGGGTAACGTGGTTTCTCGCTTTGGCCTGAAACTGGTTTACGGCTCCACCCTGGTGAGCGTCCTGTCTGCTTCTATCGCTGCGCTGGTTCTGTAACGTTTACCGTAAAAAAAAACCGGGAGTCTTACTCCCGGTTTTTTATGCCCGCAATTCTTCCAGCGGTTTGGGTTTGCCTATCAGGTAGCCCTGGAGATAGTCCACGCCGAAGCGTAACAGCATCTCCCGCTGCGCTGGCGTCTCAACATATTCGGCCACCACGCACAGTGATTTCGTCTTCGCCAGATTACATATCGACTGGACGATCATTGCGTCCATATCATCAGTACAAATATCTTTCACGAAGCAGCCGTCAATTTTAATGATGTCTGCCTGCAGGCGTCTCAGACGCTCGTAGTTGGCGTAGCCGGTACCAAAATCATCGATGGCAATCCTGAAACCGTAGTCCCGCAGCTGCTGAATGTTGTGGATGCTGCAGCCGGAATTGGAGAAGGCCTGCTCTTCGGTGATCTCAATCACGACAGCCTGAGGCGCAACGCCGTACCGTTCAAAGAGCGCACAAATCTCAGTCGCCACCTCATTTTGCATCAGCGTAAGCGGCATCAGATTGACAGAGAAACGGGCACCAGCCTGCGTCGCTGGGTGATCGCGCAGCCACAGCAGTAGTTTTTCCATGACGCACATATCAAACCGGTGGCTGAGGTTGAACTGGGCAATCAGGGGAATAAAGCGGTCAGGGGTGATGATCTCGCCCTCGCTCTCCATACGCGCCAGAATTTCGTAGTACCCGCTACCGTCCGCCTTCTGGATCGGCTGCGCATACAAATGGAACTGCCCCGCCTCCAGGGCGTGCTTAATCCGCGCCAGCATCAGGACACGCTCCGTTGTTTGTCCTGATGCAGCTTCCAGGCTATTCGTCAGCGCAAGAACGTTGTGCGCTCCGCAGGATTGCTCGGCCAGCCAGCTCAGTTGCCCCAGCGTGTGGTGCAGTTTCTCACCGTTTTCGACCATTCCCCAGGACGCGCCAAATTCGATATCCAGCCCGGTATTGTTCCAGAAAATCTTACGGCTGTTCAGCCGATCAACCATATGCTGGAGGCGCTCGGCCGTTCCCTGCCCAAGCAATACCAGCACCAGCTCGCTTCCCGGCAGCTGGAAAAGCGTCTCATCTTTTTGCAACAGCGGCTGGAGAGAGGACGTGATCATTCGTTTGCAGTGCACCCGCATGAGAATGCCGTAATGGCGGCTCAAAAACTCCAGATTATCCATTCTCAGGCAACACACTTTGGCATCCGGGTGGTCGAGGAGAAAATCTTCCAGCGCACGAATGTTGGGTAATCCGGTCAGCGGATCGGTGAGCGCTCTGTCCTGCCAGCCCTGCTTCAACCATTCGCTTCGCTGATAGATACGCGACATATAAAGCAGGCAGATAGCAAAAGAGATCAGTACCGACAGGATAAAGGAGAGCGAATGGCCCGACTCCACTCCGTTTAGAAAGTTGTAGTTGTAGGTCAACAGCAGAAGCGCAGAGGTGGCCCACAGCAGAGAGATAAGCGCGTAGCTCAGACGGCTAATCGCTAACGTAAAGAGAATGAAAATAATCGGCATCAAATAGCCCGCAATAACAGGCGACTCAAAAGGCGCACATAAAATTGCGATGATGGCGATTAACAGCATCAACCAGACGAATATATATAATGATTTCTTGTGTAAAAACACGGGCTTCACACTTCGCCGCCAGAACTTGATGGCATAACGAGGATTAATAATCATTCTTAACGGATAATAGAACATCATGGTAAAAATCATCGCCGCGCATATCAGGCTTTGAATATCAACAACGTTATAAATTACCGTTCCTTCGCCGAAGAAAGTTGAGATTGTGACCGGAAAATCAAAGAAATAGCCAGCGAGATACATCGACATTTTAATGCCTATCGGCACCATAAAGCCGAGCCAAAATATGCGTAACCCAATGTGCCTGTTGGGCATACAGTAGCGCCAGCGCCGGCCCAGCAGAAGGCGCAGAACACCGCAGGCAGCGAATACGGAGAAAGTCTGACAGAACAGTAATACTGAATATTGTAGCGGTGCTAAATTAACGTTAAATATATTAGCAACCATAAAACTTATCAGAATAGGCAGAATACCGCGGCGCCCCAATAACAGCATAATCGCCAGCATAACGCTTAACGGGAGCCACGCTAAATAAACGTCGTGTTCATTAACAATTGCACGCGGGGAGAGATACCGGGAAACGGGAACCGCAATCAGACAGATCGCCAGAGCAATTATAAATATCTTTACATTATTATACGATTTTCTATTCATTAAGCTGGGGAGATTATTATCCGTTCATATCATTGACCGCATGGATAATAGGTTTATTAATTACGCGAATCAAGTTGAAGTCTATTTATAGACTGATTTATTGATTTCGGTTGAGGTGAGATATGGAAAAAAACCATTTTGGCAACAAAATACGTTTAGGGGTGTTACAAAAACATAAAAAAAACCCTCGTCTTTTGACGAGGGTTTAAAATTTTGGTGGAGCTAAGCGGGATCGAACCGCTGACCTCTTGCATGCCATGCAAGCGCTCTCCCAGCTGAGCTATAGCCCCACATGTGACTTTACTAACCACACTCTGTTGGGTTCAGAGTTTGGTGGAGCTAAGCGGGATCGAACCGCTGACCTCCTGCATGCCATGCAGGCGCTCTCCCAGCTGAGCTATAGCCCCATCGTAAAGCTGTCATGTTGACGGGCGGCATAATATGAATTCCGCCGCGTAGTGTCAACGGCAAAATCAATAGCCGCGGTTCAATCGCCGAAAAATCATGCAAATGAATCACTTTGCGAGCCTGCTCGCAGTCATGAGTTAAGCCTGTCACGTTTTCACGTAAAACGGTGCTATAAAATGAGCCGTTAATTAACCCCACGAATATTCAGGAAATTGCATGATCAAGGAACGAATGACGCCGGAAGAGTTAGCCCTGCTCACTGGCTATAGCCGACAGACCATCAATAAATGGGTACGCAAAGAGGGTTGGATAACGTCGCCCAAGCCCGGTGTCCAGGGGGGTAAAGCGCGCCTGGTGCATGTGAACGAAAAGGTGCGTGACTTTATCCGCAGCGCACGCCGGGCAACGGAAACATCCGCTGTGCCTGACGGCATCAGCACTGACGGTTCGCTTCATACCCTACTCCTGACGCTGGCCAATGAAATGACGCCGGAAGAGCAGAAGCAGATGACATCGCTACTATTGCGGGAAGGGATTAGCGGTTTGTTGCAACGTTTAGGGATTCGCGACCAGAATTAATATGAAAAGACTACGTAGCAAAATGACCACGGAAGAGCTGGCGGAGAATTTGGGTGTTGCCAGACAAACGGTAAATCGCTGGATACGGCAGCAGGGGTGGAAAACCGAAGGACTCAATGGCGTAAAAGGCGGTCGGGCGCGGCTCATTCACGTTGATGCACGCGTGAAGGAGCATATTATGAGCCTCCCGGCTATCCGTAACCGCCAGGCGGTTTATCATCTGGCTGAGGTGGCCTCATCCTACAATGAACAGTCTTCACGTCTGCGTCCGGGCATTATCGAAACGCTGGAGAGTATGACTGAGCTTGAACAGCAGCGTCTGGATACCTTACTGAAGCGCGAAGGCATACGCGGTTTTCTTGCTCGTCTGGGTATTGCCGAATAAAAGGCAAAAAAAACGGCAGGATACCCTGCCGTTTTTCTTATAGATGGCTTAATTACTGCTGATTTTCACGTTCTGCAATAAAATCCAGCGCCTTGTTGATGCGCGCCACGCTGCGTGACTTGCCGATGGCATGGACAGTCACGTCCAGCGCCGGAGACTGACCCGCGCCGGTCACCGCAACGCGCAGCGGCATACCGACTTTGCCCATGCCCACTTCCAGTTCGTCTGCGGTCGCCTGAATGGCGTGATGCACATTCTCAGCGGTCCACTCGGTGAGCGCAGCCAGCTTGTCGCGCACCACTTCCAGCGGCTGACGCGCAACCGGGCGGAGGTGCTTCTTCGCGGCGTCAGCGTCGAACTCATCAAACTCTTCATAGAAGTAGCGGCAGCTTTCGGCAATTTCTTTCAGCGTTTTGCAGCGCTCGCCGAGCAGTTTTACCAGGTCCGCCAGCTCAGGGCCAGTGCGGGTATCAATGTTTGCCTGCTCAATGTGCCACTGCAGGTAAGTCGCCACATATTCCGGCGGCATGGTATTGATGTAGTGATGGTTGAGCCACAGCAGCTTGTCGGTGTTGAATGCGCTGGCAGATTTGCTCACAGAGCTCAGAGAGAACAGTTCGATCATCTCTTCGCGACTGAAGATCTCCTGGTCGCCGTGAGCCCAGCCCAGACGCACCAGATAGTTCAGCAGCGCTTCCGGCAGATAGCCGTCGTCGCGATACTGCATGACGCTGACCGCACCGTGACGTTTAGACAGCTTTTTACCGTCGTCGCCGTTGATCATGGAGACGTGCGCATAGACCGGAACAGGTGCATTCAGCGCTTTCAGGATGTTGATCTGGCGTGGGGTATTGTTGATATGGTCTTCACCACGGATAACGTGGGTAATTTCCATATCCCAGTCATCAACCACGACGCAGAAGTTATAGGTTGGGGAACCGTCGGTACGGCGTATGATCAGATCGTCCAGCTCCTGGTTGCTGAATTCGATCGGGCCACGGATCTGGTCGTCGAAAATCACCGAGCCATCCTGCGGGTTAGCAAAACGCACCACGCATGGCTCATCAGCGGCATGCTCGCTGTGATCGTGGCGGCATCGGCCGTCATAGCGCGGTTTTTCACCGTTCGCCATCTGCTCTTCACGCAGCGCATCCAGACGCTCTTTGGAGCAGTAGCACTTATACGCCGTGCCCGCGACCAGCATCTCATCAATAACAGCGTTATAGCGGTCAAAACGTTTGGTCTGGAAATACGGGCCTTCGTCCCACTGCAGGTTCAGCCAGTTCATACCATCCATAATGGCTTCAATTGCTTCCGGCGTGGAGCGCTCAAGATCGGTATCTTCTATACGCAGCACGAACTCACCTTGGTTGTGGCGTGCAAAAAGCCAGGAATAGAGAGCAGTACGAGCACCACCGACGTGCAGATAGCCTGTCGGGCTCGGCGCGAAGCGAGTTTTGATTTTCATGAAATGGCCTTACGTTATAAAGATGCCGGCAATCGGCAAATCCCGGGGAAAAAACGATGGGCAATATTCTATCACTGTGGGGGGATTCCTCAATGTCGATCCCTTTATCGTGGCGGAGTTTGCTGTTTTTGTTTAGAAATCATGCGCCACCGCCCGTTTTGCGATCGTTTTGTTTAATTTTACGACGAACGAATAAAAACTTTAGAAAATGCGTTGACTCATTTTCAACTCTCCCTATAATGCGACTCCACACAGCGGGGGTGATTAGCTCAGTTGGTAGAGCATCTCCTTTACACGGAGGGGGTCGGCGGTTCGAGCCCGTCATCGCCCACCATTTCGGGTCGTTAGCTCAGTTGGTAGAGCAGTTGACTTTTAATCAATTGGTCGCAGGTTCGAATCCTGCACGACCCACCAATGTAAAAAAGCGCCCTAAAGGCGCTTTTTTGCTATCTGCGATCTGGATGATTCGAACCTGCAGCAGGTTCGAGCCGAACGCAGTGAGGCACCGGAGCCGTTTACGGCGACGGCCCGAAGGGCGAGCGAAGCGAGTCATCCTGCACGACCCACCAATGTAAAAAAGCGCCCTAAAGGCGCTTTTTTGCTATCTGCGATATAAAAATGTGAACCTGCCGCATTTTCCTCAAGCTAATCCCGTCGGTGCCGATACCTCTGTTTTATAACGCGAGGAAAAAGTATGACGACCATTCAGGCTTCAACCCAACAGATTCAAACCAGCGGCGCGAGTGGCACTTCGAGCAGTAACGATATTTCTGCGCAAATCACCCGCATTCTCGACAAGATCAAAAAGCTGACCCAGCAGTTAAAAGAGCTGGCAAACAGCCCCGGCAGTGCAGATGAGAAGAAGAAGCAGCAGGAACTGATTCAGACCCAGATCAAAGTGCTGCAGGCACAGCTCGCCGCACTGCAGCGCCAGCAGGCCGAAGAAGCTCAGAAGAAGCAGGATCAAAAACTGGGTAAAGTAGAAGGCGTGAATAGCCCGTCAGACACTAATCAGATTGATATCTACATCTAATCGTCTGATGCGTTAAACAGTGGATCGCGTATGCGGGCCTCGGTTAATCGTTGTGCCTGGATACGCACCACTTCCCAGATGGCCTGCGCCGCACCCGAGAGCGAACGATTTTTTCGCCGCACCAGCATAAGCTTTCGTTCGACAACGGGCGTCAGCCGCTTCACCGCCAGCTGGCTTCCCTGCGGCAGGGGAAGCGCCAGAGCGGGCAACACGCTGATGCCAATTCCGGCTTCCACCATCGGAAACAGCGTGGCTGGATGACCAATCTCCTGCACGATCGTTGCCTTAACGCCCTGATTCACCAGCGCGGAATCAATCAGCGGACGGCTGCCTGAGGCATAATCCTGTAAAACCAGGTTCGCCCCCTGCAGGGACTGCCAGCTGACCTCGAGCAACGCTGCCAGCGGGTCGTCGTCACGGCAGAGCAGCAAAAAAGGCTCAGAAAGAACGCTTTCGCATTCCAGATCGCTCACCTGGCCAGGATCGATCACAATACCAAAATCCACATCCCCCTGGCGGATGCTCTCCAGCACCCACTGCTGCGGTCTGTCATGCAGGACAAAATCAATATCAGGATAGCGATGGTTTCCCTCGGCAATACATTGCGGGATAAGGTGCGCGGATATCGTCTGGCTGGCCGCAACCCGCACGGTGCCCGACAGCTGCTGCCCCAGCCTCCCCACGTCTCTGAGCGTGCTGTTCAGCTCATCAAGCAGCCGTTCAAGACGCAGGGCCAGCTGCTGCCCCGCTTCGGTCAGGACCACTTCGCGCGTGGTGCGATCAAGCAACCTAACGCCGGTCTGGTTTTCCAGCTCCTTCACGCTGTGGCTGACCGCCGACTGGCTCAGGCCGATCATTTCACCTGCCCGGCTAAAGCTGCGGGCATGGGCGACGGTGACGAAAATGCGAAGCTGGCGTAGGGAATAATTCATCTGTTTAATTCATGAATGGATGCAATAAATCAATTTTATTTCTCAAATGGAAAAAAGCACAATAGCGACATCTGTTTTCAGGAGTCATTATGAAACTATTTCGTATTCTTGATCCGTTTACGCTCACCCTGGTGGCTACCGTTTTACTGGCCTCGTTCTTCCCTGCTCGCGGCGGTTTCGTCCCTTTTTTTGAGGGACTGACGACAGCCGCCATCGCGCTGCTGTTCTTTATGCACGGCGCAAAGCTCTCCCGCGAAGCGATTATCGCTGGCGGTAGCCACTGGCGACTGCACCTCTGGGTGATGTGCAGCACGTTTATTCTGTTCCCGATCCTCGGGGTGCTGTTTGCCTGGTGGGCACCGGTTAACGTCGATCCGGCGCTCTACACCGGTTTCCTGTATCTCTGTATTCTCCCGGCCACCGTGCAGTCTGCCATTGCCTTTACCTCTCTTGCCGGAGGGAACGTTGCAGCCGCGGTCTGCTCCGCTTCGGCATCCAGCCTGTTAGGGATATTCGTCTCCCCGCTGCTGGTGGGCCTGCTGATGAACATGCACGGCGCGGAGGGTAACCTTGAGCAGGTCGGGAAAATCTGCCTGCAGTTGCTGCTGCCGTTTGTCCTGGGCCATCTCTCGCGTCCGTGGACCGGGGCGTTCGTGGCGAAGCATAAGAAATGGATCTCCAAAACCGACCAGTCGTCGATTCTGCTGGTGGTCTATTCCGCCTTCAGCGAAGCGGTCGTGAACGGGATCTGGCATAAGGTGGGCGCAGGCTCGCTGCTGTTTATCGTGGTGGTCAGCCTCGTTCTGCTGGCAATTGTCATTGCGGTGAACGTTTTTGTGGCGCGCAAGTGCGGCTTCAGCAAAGCCGATGAGATCACCATCGTCTTCTGCGGCTCCAAAAAGAGCCTGGCGAACGGCATCCCGATGGCGAACATTCTGTTCCCCACCTCGGTGATCGGGATGATGGTGCTGCCGCTGATGATTTTCCATCAGATCCAGCTGATGGTCTGCGCGGTGCTGGCGCGTCGCTACAAGCGCCAGACGGAAAAGCTGGCGCAGGAAGAGACCCGCGCCGCGAAGGCTTAAGGACGCTTCAGGGGCTGCACCAGCTGAGTCAGCCCCTCGGTTTTGATCAGTAACGTGATAGCCATCAGCTCGCCCAGGCGCCCGGCGGGGAATTCGTCCTTGCGGGCGAACCACAGCAGGTACTCCTCCGGCAAATCGATCAGCCTGCGGCCCTTATATTTACCGAACGGCATCTCCGTATTGGCGATCTCAACGAGCTGCTCTTTCTCCACGTTACTCTCCTAACAGGCGCATCATTTCCGCTTCGTCGATAACCTCAATGCCGAGCTCCTGGGCTTTCGTCAGCTTCGAACCCGCAGCTTCGCCGGCAATCACCAGGTCGGTTTTCTTCGACACGCTGCCCGCCACTTTGGCCCCCAGCGCCACCAGACGCGCTTTTGCATCGTCGCGTGAAAGCTGGCTAAGGCTACCGGTTAGCACCACGGTTTTACCGGCAAATGGGCTATCAATTTCTTCGGCGTTGACCACCATCGGCGCGGGCCATTTAATGCCCTCTTCCAGCAGCTTGCCGATGACCTCGCGGTTGCTCTCTTCGGCAAAGAAGTTAAAGACGTGCGTGGCGACGACGATGCCGACGTCCGGCACTTTCTGCAGCTCGTCGATGCTTGCCTTTTCCAGCGCCTCCAGCGTACCAAAGTACGTGGCTAAACCTGCCGCCGTCGCTTCGCCGACTTCACGAATGCCCAGCGCGTACAGGAAGCGGGCGAAGGTCGTCTCTTTCGCTGCTTCCAGCGCGTTAACCACGTTCTGGGCTGACTTCGGCCCCATGCGATCCAGACCGGTCAGTTTGCCCGCCGTGAGCCTGAACAGATCCGCTGGCGTATGGACATACTCTTTCTCAACCAGCTGATCGATAATCTTGTCGCCCATGCCCTCAACGTCCATTGCGCGACGGGAAACAAAGTGCTTAAGCGACTCTTTACGCTGCGCGCCGCAGATCAGGCCGCCCGTACAGCGGGCCACCGCTTCGCCTTCCACACGCTCTACGTCAGAGCCGCATACCGGGCAGTGGGTCGGGAAAACGACCTCGCGCGTATCATCAGGACGTTCTGACTCAACAACGTTCACCACCTGCGGGATAACATCGCCCGCGCGGCGAATCACCACTTTGTCACCGATGCGCAGGCCGAGGCGTTCGATTTCATCGGCGTTGTGCAGCGTAGCGTTACTCACCAGCACGCCTGCGACCTGCACCGGCTCCAGTCGAGCGACCGGAGTAATAGCGCCCGTACGGCCCACCTGAAATTCCACGTCGCGAACGAAGGTCATCTGCTCCTGGGCAGGGAATTTAAACGCCACCGCCCAGCGCGGTGCACGCGCCACAAAGCCCAGCTGCTCCTGCAGCGCCAGCGAATTGACCTTGATGACAACGCCATCGATATCAAAGCCGAGCGTCGGACGGTCCTCTTCCACTTTGTGGTAGAACGCCAGCACCGCTTCCGGCGAGTCGCAGAGCTGAACGCGGTTGCTCACCGGCAGGCCCCAGGCTTTAAACTGCAGCAGACGCCCGAGGTGCGTATCCGGTAACTCACCACCTTCCAGAATACCGACGCCGTAGCAGAAGAAAGTAAGCGGTCGCTTCGCGGTGATGCGCGGGTCAAGCTGGCGCAGAGAGCCTGCCGCCGCGTTACGCGGGTTAGCAAACACTTTCCCGCCGGTGCGACGCGCCTCTTCGTTAATTTTCTCGAATCCCGCCTGCGGCAGGAACACCTCGCCGCGCACTTCCAGACGCGCGGGAATGTTGTCTCCCTGCAGCTTCAGCGGGATCGCGCGGATGGTTCGCACGTTAGTGGTGATGTCTTCACCCGTCGTACCGTCACCACGCGTGGCGGCGCGCACCAGCACGCCGTTTTCATAGAGAAGGCTGACCGCCAGGCCGTCGAGCTTCAACTCGCAGCACCAGGTGAGGGAATCGCTGCTTTTCAGACGGTCCTGCACGCGCTTGTTAAACGCGAGGAAGCTCTCTTCATCAAAGACGTTGTCCAGCGACAGCATCGGCACTTCGTGACGCACCTGGCTGAAAGCCCCCAGCGGCTCGGCGCCGACGCGCTGGGTCGGAGAATCTGGCGTAATCAGTTCCGGGTGCTGCGCCTCCAGCTCGCGCAGCTCGCGCATCAGCCGGTCATACTCCGCATCAGGCACTTCCGGTGCGTCCATAACATGATAGAGATATTCATGATGGCGAAGCGTGGTTCGCAGTTCAGTGAGTTGTTGTTCGATTGAGTCCATATCGCACCATCAATGAGAAAAAACCCCCGACAGGCGGGGGTTGAGGAGGAGTTGAAGTAAACGCGACAATTACGCGTTGGCTTCCTTCACTTCGCGGATGCGGTCCTGATACTCGCGCAGCTTCTGCGGGGTCATCATTCGACGCTGATCGTCGAGCACCACACCACCCACTTCATCAGCGATGTGCTGAGCGGACTGCAGCATCAGCTTGAAGTTTTGCAGCTCGTCACCGTAGGACGGCACCTGCATAAAGATAGTGACACCCGGCGTCACGAAATCACCGGTCATTTCCGGGTCAAAGGTGCCTGGGTTGACCATATTGGCCAGGCTAAACAGCGCCGGACCACTACCGTCAGGGCTCAGGTGGCGATGGAAAATGTTCATATCGCCAAACTTGAAGCCTGCCTGTTGAATACTGTTGAGCAACACGTCACCGTTGAGATGGCTGCCGTGATGCGCGGCCACGTTCATGATGATCACCGCTTCTTTACGCTGCGGCTTTTCAACAACCGGTTCAGGCTCGACGACCGGCTCTGGCTCAACGTGCGGAGCCGGAGCGGGCTGCGGCGCAGGCTGTACATGAACAGGCTGCTGCGGCTGCTGCACAGGTTGCTGTTGCACGGGCTGCTGCACAGGTTGCTGTTGAACCGGCTGTGGCGCAGCGGGCTGCTGTTGGACAGGCGGTTGCGGCGGCTGACGTACAGGTTCTTCCACTGGCTGCGGCGCTGGCTGGCGCGGCTGGGCAGAGGCATACGGCGGTTGATACTGGTGCTGCGGAGCGCGGGGGGCTTCATGCTCCCCATGAGCCGCGCCGGGCGCAGTATTGACCCGATGAACACGAACTTCACCCACGCCGTCGTCGTCGCTACCGGTGATGTCATCTTCAGTGTCATCATCATCACGACTGGACTTCATGCGCTTCAGTGGGCGATCGCGAAACATCGAGGAACGCTCTTTACGGCTGGTCCAGAAACCATGTACCAGTAAAGCGATTATGGCGATCGCGCCAACAATGATTAATATCAGACGCAAATCCTGCATCATTATATTCTCTGTTGTTCTAACACCTTGCCACCACGGCAAACATTTACTCACTAAGAGTATTTGCCGTTTACGTCAAGTGCAAGTGTGTGCAGAGCATTCGCAGCATAAAGATGAAGTAAATCGTGCTTTTTGCTGGTTTTTCGAACATTTCCGAACTGGTCATTGGTCCGTAAGTGGATAATATAGGCGGGCAATTCCACTGGTTGTGAAAAAAGGAGTACAGCCTGGTTATGGTTTCAACATCGTCTTCTCCCCCGCGCAGCGGCGTCTGGTATTTTTCTCAGGGCTGGAAGCTGGTCTCACTGCCAGGTATCCGTCGCTTCGTCATTCTGCCGCTGCTGATCAACATTATTCTGATGGGCGGCGCGTTCTGGTGGCTGTTCACAAAGCTCGAAAGCTGGATCCCGTCGCTGATGAGCTACGTGCCGGACTGGCTGCAGTGGCTTAACTACCTGCTCTGGCCGGTGGCGGTCATCTCCGTGCTGCTGGTATTCGGCTATTTATTCTCAACGATCGCGAACTGGATAGCCGCGCCGTTTAACGGCCTGCTGGCGGAACAGCTGGAGGCGCGGCTTACCGGCGCGACGCCACCGGACACGGGCGTGCTGGGGATCGTGAAAGATATCCCGCGCATTATGAAGCGCGAGTGGCAGAAGTTTGCCTGGTACCTCCCCCGCGCGGTTGTACTCCTTGCCCTCTATTTTGTCCCAGGCATTGGCCAGACGGTTGCGCCGGTGCTGTGGTTTCTGTTCAGCGCCTGGATGCTGGCCATCCAGTACTGCGACTATCCGTTCGATAACCACAAGGTGCCGTTCAAAGCGATGCGCACCGCGCTGCGCACCCGGAAGGTCGCCAATATGCAGTTCGGCGCGCTGACCAGCCTGTTCACCATGATTCCCTTCCTTAACTTGTTCATCATGCCGGTTGCGGTTTGCGGCGCGACGGCGATGTGGGTGGACTGTTATCGTGCTAAGCACGCGTTATGGAAATAATGCAAAAATGTGTAAAGCAGGGGTGGCTTATGCCGCCCCTTATTCCATACTGATCCCCATTATTTCCTTGCAGTATATAGATATGCGAATTCCTTACTTCCCCCTACCTGCTTAGCAGGTATGCTGGGTCGGTATCCCAATTTCATACAGTTAAGGACAGGCCATGAGTAAGATTTATGAAGACAACTCGCTGACTATCGGTCATACGCCCCTGGTTCGACTGAACCGTATCGGTAATGGACGCATTCTGGCGAAGGTCGAATCACGCAACCCGAGCTTCAGCGTAAAATGCCGCATCGGTGCAAACATGATTTGGGATGCTGAAAAACGCGGCGTGCTGAAGCCAGGCGTTGAGCTGGTGGAACCGACCAGCGGTAATACCGGTATCGCTCTGGCCTATGTTGCTGCCGCACGCGGCTACAAGCTGACCCTGACCATGCCGGAAACCATGAGCATCGAACGTCGCAAACTGCTGAAAGCGCTGGGGGCGAACCTGGTCCTGACCGAAGGCGCGAAGGGCATGAAAGGTGCCATTCAGAAAGCGGAAGAGATCGTGGCCAGCGATCCGGCGAAATATCTTCTGCTGCAGCAGTTCAGCAACCCGGCTAACCCTGAAATTCACGAGAAGACTACCGGCCCGGAAATCTGGGAAGATACTGACGGCCAGGTTGACGTATTTATCTCCGGCGTCGGCACCGGCGGCACGCTGACCGGCGTGTCTCGCTATATTAAAGGCACAAAAGGTAAAAAAGAGCTGATTACCGTTGCCGTTGAACCTACCGACTCCCCTGTTATCGCTCAGGCGCTGGCGGGTGAAGAGCTTAAGCCTGGCCCGCATAAAATTCAGGGCATCGGCGCGGGCTTCATTCCGGGTAACCTGGATCTGAAGCTGATCGATAAAGTCGTTGCCATCACGAACGAAGAAGCCATCTCTACCGCGCGTCGTCTGATGGATGAAGAAGGCATTCTGGCGGGTATCTCTTCCGGTGCGGCCGTTGCGGCAGCGCTCAAACTTCAGGAAGATGAAGCCTTTACCAATAAGAATATTGTGGTTATCCTTCCTTCCTCGGGTGAGCGTTACTTGAGCACCGCACTGTTTGCCGATCTGTTCACGGAAAAAGAGCTGCAACAGTAGTGCCAGTATGTTAATAACGCGTAAAAAAGCACCTTTTCGGGTGCTTTTTTGTGACCTGCTTCAGACTTTTGCCCCTCCTGGCATTGCTTCACCCCGATGTGTCTGGTATTTAAACCAGCAATTATTTTGAAGCGTGAAATTAATCAGTGAACGAAATACCCTTGCTGAATCGATTTTATGATTTGGTTCAAGTCTTCCTTTCGCTGCATAATGTTTAATGACGATTGAAACGTCAGCGCTAACAATACAGGCTAAAGTTAAGCCGCCAGGCTAGACTTTAGTTCCACAACACTAAACCTATAAGTTGGGGAAATACAATGTTCCAGCAAGAAGTTACCATTACCGCTCCGAACGGTCTGCACACCCGCCCTGCTGCTCAGTTTGTTAAAGAAGCGAAAGGCTTCACTTCTGAAATCACTGTAACTTCCAACGGCAAAAGCGCTAGCGCAAAAAGCCTGTTCAAACTGCAGACTCTGGGCCTGACTCAGGGCACCGTTGTTACCATCTCTGCTGAAGGTGAAGACGAGCAGAAAGCAGTTGAGCATCTGGTTAAACTGATGGCTGAGCTCGAGTAAGTTTCCGGGTTCTTTTAAATATCAGTCACAAGTAAGGTAGGGTTATGATTTCAGGCATTTTAGCATCCCCGGGTATCGCTTTCGGCAAAGCACTGCTGCTGAAAGAAGACGAGATCGTCATCGACCGGAAAAAAATTTCTGCCGACAAGGTTGATCAGGAAGTTGAACGTTTTCTGAGCGGTCGTGCCAAGGCATCTGCGCAACTGGAAGCGATCAAAACTAAAGCTGGCGAAACTTTCGGTGAAGAAAAAGAAGCCATCTTCGAAGGGCATATCATGCTGCTCGAAGATGAGGAGCTGGAGCAGGAAATCATAGCCCTGATTAAAGATAAAGGCATGACGGCGGACGCGGCTGCGCATGAAGTTATCGAAGGTCAGGCAACTGCCCTGGAAGAACTGGATGATGAATACCTGAAAGAGCGTGCGGCTGACGTACGTGACATCGGTAAGCGCCTGCTGCGCAACATCCTGGGTCTGGCCATTATCGACCTGAGCGCGATTCAGGATGAAGTGATCCTGGTTGCCGCTGACCTCACCCCGTCTGAAACCGCACAGCTGAACCTGAAAAAGGTCCTCGGTTTCATCACCGATGCGGGCGGCCGTACCTCCCACACCTCTATCATGGCGCGTTCTCTGGAACTGCCTGCCATCGTGGGTACCGGTAGCGTCACCTCTCAGGTGAAAAACGGCGATTATCTGATTCTGGATGCCGTAAACAATCTGGTTTATGTCAACCCAACTAACGAAGAGATCGAAAAACTGCGCGCGGTTCAGGAGCAGGTTGCGACTGAAAAAGCGGAACTCGCTAAGCTGAAAGACCTGCCAGCCATCACTCTGGACGGCCATCAGGTAGAAGTGTGCGCAAACATCGGTACCGTCCGCGACGTTGATGGCGCTGAGCGCAACGGTGCGGAAGGTGTTGGTCTCTATCGTACAGAATTCCTGTTCATGGACCGCGACGCGCTGCCAACGGAAGAAGAGCAGTTTGCTGCGTATAAAGCCGTTGCTGAAGCCTGTGGCTCTCAGGCGGTTATCGTCCGTACCATGGACATCGGTGGCGACAAAGAGCTGCCGTACATGAACTTCCCGAAAGAAGAGAACCCGTTCCTGGGCTGGCGTGCCGTACGTATTGCGATGGATCGTAAAGAGATCCTGCGTGACCAGGTTCGCGCAATCCTGCGTGCCTCTGCGTTCGGTAAGCTGCGCATCATGTTCCCAATGATCATCTCTGTTGAAGAAGTGCGTGCACTGAAGAAAGAGATCGAAATCTACAAGCAGGAACTGCGCGACGAAGGTAAAGCATTTGACGAGTCAATCGAGATCGGCGTGATGGTGGAAACACCTGCGGCGGCGACCATTGCGCGTCATTTAGCCAAAGAAGTTGATTTCTTTAGTATCGGCACCAATGATTTAACGCAGTACACCCTGGCAGTTGACCGTGGTAATGATATGATTTCACATCTCTACCAGCCAATGTCACCGTCCGTACTGAACTTGATCAAGCAAGTTATTGATGCTTCTCATGCAGAAGGTAAATGGACTGGCATGTGTGGTGAGCTTGCAGGCGACGAACGTGCTACACTTCTGTTGCTGGGTATGGGTCTGGACGAATTCTCTATGAGCGCCATTTCCATCCCGCGCATTAAGAAGATTATCCGTAACACGAACTTCGAAGATGCGAAGGTGTTAGCAGAGCAGGCTCTTGCTCAACCGACAACGGACGAGTTAATGACGCTGGTTAACAAGTTCATTGAAGAAAAAACAATCTGCTAATCCACGAGATGCGGCCCAAATTACTGCTTAGGAGAAGATCATGGGTTTGTTCGATAAACTGAAATCTCTGGTTTCTGATGATAAGAAAGACTCCGGAACTATTGAGATTGTTGCTCCGCTCTCCGGCGAGATCGTCAACATCGAAGACGTGCCGGATGTAGTGTTTGCTGAGAAAATCGTTGGTGATGGCATTGCTATCAAACCAACTGGCAACAAAATGGTTGCTCCAGTTGACGGCACCATCGGTAAAATTTTTGAAACCAACCATGCGTTCTCTATCGAATCTGATAGCGGTATCGAACTGTTCGTTCACTTCGGTATCGACACCGTTGAACTGAAAGGCGAAGGCTTCAAGCGTATCGCGGAAGAAGGCCAGCGTGTTAAAGTTGGCGACCCGGTGATTGAATTCGATCTGCCACTGCTGGAAGAAAAAGCCAAGTCTACCCTGACGCCGGTTGTTATCTCCAACATGGACGAAATCAAAGAACTGATCAAACTGTCTGGCAGCGTCACCGTGGGCGAAACCCCGGTTATCCGCATCAAGAAGTAATTCTTGCCGCACAGAAAAATGGCGCCTTCGGGCGCCATTTTTGTTTATGCAGGGAGGATAAGCTCGTCGTAGCCTTTCGACTGGGTATAAAGCATCACGTCAGTCACCCGATCGCCGGCCATGCGAATGGCATCAGCAACGGTTTTCCCCTCAACAATTCCGCTCACCAGTTCTGAACAGAACAGATCCCCCGTCCCTTTCAGATCGGTTTCTACGCGCGGATGCGCGCTGACGGTCACGCCCTCACGCGTCACCAGCACCACGTGGATGTTTTGCGGGTCATCGGCGACCGGCGCGCTGGTGATCGCCACCCATTTCAGAGTGTCAGAAAGCAACCCCTGCGCGGCGGCAATAGCGCTTTCCGGCGTCCGGCACGACTTACCGCTCAATACTTCCAGCTCATAAACGTTTGGCGTAATCCCCTGCGCCAGCGGCAGCAGGTGTTCCCGGTAGGCTTCCGGGATATCCGGCTTCACGTACATTCCGCTGTCGATATCGCCGATAACCGGGTCGACCAGCACCAGCAGGTCAGGATGCTGCGCTTTGACCGCTTTCAGCCACTGCGCCAGCAGCGCGATCTGGCTGGCGCTGCCCATATAGCCGGTAGTGACCGCTTTAAGCTCGCGCAGGATCTCGCGCTCTTCCAGCGCCTTCAGGTAGCCGCTGAACCACTCGTCGGGGATCACCCCGCCGTAGAAGGTGTCGTAGTGCGGCGTGTTGCTAAACAGCACCGTCGGCACGGCGGTCACGTTCAGCCTGTGGGTACGAATATTTGGCACCGCAATGCTGTTACCCACGCTGCCGTAAACCACCTGCGACTGCACCGCGACAATGTCGGTTTGCTGCGCCCGGGTGTTATCCCGGAATAGAATCATCTCCATGACGCTTAAATCCCCGCCCCCTGCGAATAACTCTCTTCACCAAAGACGCCGGTAGACAAATAGCGATCGCCGCGGTCGCAAATTATCGCCACCACGACCGCACCGGGGTTTGCCTGCGCCACGCGCAACGCCCCCGCTACCGCGCCCCCCGAGCTGACCCCGCAGAAGATGCCTTCACGCACGGCCAGTTCACGCATGGTATTCTCCGCCTCGCGCTGATGAATATCCAGCACCCGATCCACCAGCTGCGCATTAAAAATGCCTGGCATATACTCCGCAGGCCAGCGGCGAATGCCCGGAATGCTGCTCCCCTCTTCCGGCTGCAGACCAACAATGGTGACCGGTTTCTCCTGCTCGCGCAAAAAACGCGACACGCCGGTAATGGTGCCGGTGGTGCCCATGCTGGAGACAAAATGGGTGATGCGCCCGCCGGTCTGCTGCCAGATTTCCGGCCCGGTGGTGGTGTAGTGCGCGTACGGGTTGTCCGGGTTATTGAACTGATCGAGCAGTTTACCTTCGCCGCGCTGGGCCATTGCTAACGCTAAGTCTCGCGCCCCTTCCATCCCCTGCTCTTTAGTTACCAGAATCAGCTCGGCCCCATAGGCGCGCATCGCGGCGCGGCGCTCCTGACTCATATTGTCCGGCATCAGCAGCTTCATGCGGTAGCCTTTCAGCGCCGCAATCATAGCCAGCGCGATACCGGTGTTGCCGCTGGTGGCTTCAATCAGCACATCGCCTGGCTTAATTTCACCGCGTTTCTCGGCCTGGACAATCATCGAAAGCGCCGCACGGTCTTTCACCGACCCTGCCGGGTTGTTGCCTTCGAGTTTGACCCAGATTTCGCTGCCGTTGGCACATCCCATGCGCTGAAGCTTGACCAGAGGGGTGTTGCCGATGGTGTGTTCGAGTGTATTCACGATTTTTACTCAATAAAAAGCCCGGTAAGCATCACGCCACCGGGCGAAAAACATACTCAATAACCTATCAGGCTGACTCCGCCAGAGCAATATCCTCGCGCGTCTCAATCCGCTCCTTACCGTGATAGATGCGCGCATGCTGCAGCCCGACAAACAGGCGCTCTCCCCGGTGCGGCGGGACGTCGTCGCGCATGACCACGGTCAGCGGCTCGGTATACCAGCCCAGCGGCTGTACCACCAATTGGGTGTAGTGACCTTTAGGGCTAGCTTCCAGGACCTGCACCGGCAGCGGGGAATCCAGGCTGGTGCGGCGGCTGACGTCCACTTCCCACGGGCGCAGGAACAGATCAACCGGCCCCTGATGCGCGGAGGTGTAGCCCAGCGGCCAGCGGTGCGCGCCGACGTGGAACTGACCGCCGCGAATGGTGCCCTGCAGTCGGTTCACCTCGCCCATAAACTCCAGCACGAAGCGGGTCGCCGGCTCGCGCCAGAGCTGTTCCGGCTCGTCAACCTGCTCGATGTTGCCCTGGCTCATGACCACCACGCGGTCCGCGACTTCCATCGCCTCTTCCTGATCGTGGGTCACGAAGACGCTGGTGAATTTCAGCTCTTCATGCAGCTGGCGCAGCCAGCGACGCAGCTCTTTGCGCACCTGCGCATCCAGCGCGCCGAAGGGTTCATCCAGCAGCAGTATTTGCGGCTCGACGGCCAGCGCGCGCGCCAGCGCCACGCGCTGCTTCTGCCCGCCGGAAAGCTGCGCCGGGAAACGGTCTGCCAGATGCGCCAGCTGCACCATCTCCAGCAGTTTGGTTACTTTCGCCTTAATGGTTGCCGCATCCGGGCGTTCACGACGCGGCAGCACCGTCAGGCCAAAGGCGATATTGTCGAAAACGGTCATGTGGCGGAACAGCGCGTAATGCTGGAACACAAAGCCTACCTTACGGTCGCGGGCATGCAGACGGCTCACATCGGTACCGTGAAAGCGGATATGTCCGCTGGTCTGATGCTCAAGCCCGGCGATAATACGCAGCAGTGTAGTTTTACCGGAACCAGACGGCCCCAGCAGCGCGACCATTTGTCCGGAAGGGATATCCAGCGAGATATCATTCAGCACCTGCGTGCGACCAAAAGACTTCTTAATATTGGCAATCTCAATGCTCATGATTTCCCTCCTGATGCTGACGTTTTTCCTGATTCTCTAAACGCCACTGCACCACACTCTTCAAAAACAGGGTCAAAATCGCCATCAGCGTCAGCAACGCTGCGGCAGTAAAGGAACCGACGGTGTTGTAGTCCTGTTCCAGTAATTCAATCTGTAACGGCAGCGACAGGGTTTCGCCGCGGATCGAGCCGGACACCACCGACACCGCACCAAATTCACCAATCGCGCGGGCGTTGGTCAGCACCACGCCATAGAGCAGTGCCCAGCGGATGTTCGGCAGCGTGACGCGACGGAACATCTGCCAGCCGGAGGCGCCAAGCAGAACGGCCGCTTCGTCTTCATTGCTGCCCTGGCTTAACATCACCGGCACCAGCTCACGTACCACGAACGGACAGGTCACGAAGATGGTCACCAGCACCATGCCCGGCCAGGCGAACATGATCTGCAGGTTATGTTCATCCAGCCAGCCGCCCAGCGGGCCGTTGGAGCCGTAAAAGAGCAGGTAAACCAGACCGGCCACAACAGGCGACACGGCAAACGGAATATCCAGCAGGGTCAGCAGCAGCTGACGTCCCGGGAAGTTAAAGCGCGTCACCAGCCAGGCCAGCAGCGTACCGAAGACCAGGTTCACCGGCACGGTGATTAACGCAATCAGCACCGTCAGCCAGATGGCGTGCAGCATGTCCGGGTTCGCCAGGTTCTCCAGCGCGGGCATCAGCCCATTGCTGAGCGCCTGGACGAAGATATAAATCGTCGGCACGACGAGAATGAGGGCGGAAACCAGCACGCCCACGCCAATCAGAAACCATTTACCCCAGTTGATGCGGGGCGCATCGTATCGCTTCAATTGCGTAACTTCCGCCATCAGTGACCTACCACACGTCGACCAAAGCGACTTTGCAGAGTGTTAATCGAGTACAACAGCAGCAGCGAGGCCGCGAGGATCACCGAAGCAATCGCGCTTGCCGCCGGATAATCAAACTCCTGCAGGCGGATGAAAATCATCAGCGAGGTGACTTCCGTTTTCCAGGCGATGTTCCCGGCGATAAATATCACCGCGCCGAACTCACCCAGGCTGCGGGTAAACGACAGCGCGACGCCCGCCATCAGCGCCGGAGAGAGCTCTGGCAGAACCACTTTGCGGAAGCTCTGCCAGCGCGTGGCGCCCAGCGTTTCCGCCGCTTCTTCGTATTCCGGACCCAGTTCTTCCAGTACCGGCTGCACGGTACGCACCACAAACGGGATGCTGGTAAAGGCCATCGCCACCGCGATCCCGAGCCAGGTATAGGTCACCTTGATGTCAAATTTCGCCAGCCACTCTCCGTACAGCCCGTTCACGGAGAAGAGCGACGCGAGGGTTAAGCCCGCAACCGCCGTCGGCAGCGCAAACGGCAGATCCATCAGGGCATCAAGCAGCGTGCGGCCCGGGAAGCGATAGCGGGTTA
This sequence comes from Enterobacter cloacae complex sp. P47BA, assembly GCF_014930485.1. Lineage (NCBI taxonomy): Bacteria > Pseudomonadati > Pseudomonadota > Gammaproteobacteria > Enterobacterales > Enterobacteriaceae > Enterobacter > Enterobacter cloacae complex sp. P47BA. Next base: position 64,552 of record NZ_JADBRF010000021.1, read on the forward strand.
AGATCCACGCCATCAGCAGGCCAAACACGCCGTTAAAAATGGAGGCGACAAACGCCGACAGCAGCGTCACCTTATAGGCCGCCACCACCTGCGGGTTGGTGACCACGTCCCAGTACTGCGCCCAGCTCATCTCAGAGAGCTGCATCACCAGCGCGCTGAGCGGCAACAGCAGGATCAGGCAGACGAACAGCAGGCTGGTCCCGAGGCTTAAGGTAAAGCCCGGCAGCACGCGTTTAGTCGAGACTGCAAACATTACTTACGCCCCGCCGCCAGCAGTTTGTCTAACTCACCGCCGCTGGCAAAGTGCGTTTTCATCACCTCAGGCCAGGAGCCGAAATGATCTTCCACGCGGAACAGCGCGGTCTGCGGGAATTTATCTTTCAGCTTGTTCATCACGTCCGGATTGTTCACGCGGTAGTAGTAGTCGGTAATGATGGTCTGCGCCTGCGGGCTGTACAGGTAATTGAGATAGGCTTTTGCCGCTTTCTCGGTGCCGTTCGCCTGCACGTTTTTATCCACCCACGCCACCGGGAACTCGGCCAGGATATTGGTTTTCGGAATAACCACCTCGAAGCCCTGCGCTTCGTACTGCTTGCGAATGTTGTTCACTTCGGATTCGAAGCTGATCAGCACGTCGCCCAGACCACGCTCGGCGAAGGTCGTGGTCGCGCCGCGGCCGCCGGTATCAAACACTTCGACGTTTTTCAGGAACTGGGTCATGAACTGCTCGGTCTTCGCTTTATCCTTACCGTCAGCCTTGTCCGCCGCGCCCCACGCGGCTAAATAGGTGTAGCGCGCGTTACCTGAGGTTTTTGGGTTCGGGAAAATCAGCTTCACGTCGGAACGCACCAGGTCGCTCCAGTCGTGGATGTTCTTCGGGTTGCCCTTACGCACCAGGAAGCCCATGGTGGAGTAGAACGGCGAGCTATTGTTTGGCAAGCGGCTCTGCCAGTCAGCCGGGAGCAGTTTGCCCTTGTCGTGCAGGATCTGCACGTCAGTCACCTGGTTGTAGGTCACGACGTCTGCTTTCAGCCCCTGCAAAATCGCCAGCGCCTGCTTGGATGAACCGGCGTGGGACTGCTTGATGGTCAGCTTATCGCCATTGTTGTCTTTCGCCCACTGCTGCTCGAACGGTGGGTTAAGGGCGGCAAACAGCTCGCGGGAGACATCATACGAGCTGTTCAGCAGCTCGATCGCCTGCGCCTGGGCCACCAGCAGTAAACCTGCCAGCGCCAGAGTTCCTTTTTTCAGTACAGTAACGGCCATTGCGCACCCTTATAAATGTGATGACTATCTTATAGTCATAATATTTATAACGGGGATGAAAGGAGTAACGGTTTTATATACCGTTTGGTGATTTACAAGCAGAAAAGGGAATAAGGGTGCGGGGAAAATTGCCGGGTGGCGCTAACGCTTACCCGGCCTACGTATGGAGAGCGTTTTACAGCGCCAGCAGGCGGTCAACGGACGGCGCAAAATAGTAGCCGCCGGTTACCGGGCGGGTGAAGCGCAGCATGGCGTCGCGCTTGCCGTCAGTGTCACCGAACATGCTCAGCAGCTGTTGCTCAATATTGTGCAGCCGCGCGCAGTAGGCGCAGAAGTAGAGGCCGTGCGTGCCGCTTGCCGTGCCGTACGGCAGGCTCTGACGAACAATTTTGAGCCCCTTACCGTCTTCCTTAAGGTCAACGCGGGACAGGTGCGAGGTCACCGGGCGCGCATCGCCGTCGATCTCTTCGTTGGCTTCTTTGGTGCGGCCAATCATCATCTCCTGGTCGTGCACGCTCATGCGGTTAAGCTGCTTGAGGTTGTGCTCCCAGCGCTGGACGAACACGTAGCTGCCGCCCGCGTCCACGCCGTCTTTGATGACCGCCACGTCGCGACGAACCTCTTCACCCGCCGGGTTTTCGGTGCCGTCAACGAAGCCGCTCAGATCGCGCTCTTCCACCCAGCGGAAGCCGTGAACCTCTTCCTGCACGTCGATGCTGTCGCCAAACGCTTCAACCGCCGCCTGAGCAACGGAGAAGTTCACGTCGTGGCGCAGAGAGAGGATATGGATCAGCACGTCGTATTGGGTGGCTGGCGCCAGGCCTTTGCCGTAAGGGATAAAGTCCTTCAGCTCTTCCGCGCCTTCGCCGCAGCTCAGCTGACGCCAGACGTTATTGCCGAAAGCGACAACGGCACCCAGATGGGCGTCCGGGAATTTGGCCTGGAAGGTGGCCAGTTTATCAACGAAAACTTTGCTGGCCGCACGCAGGGCATCCACGTCCCCTTTAACATTGGCTTCAATCCAAATCGCCGCGCGGCAATGTTCTGGCAAAATGCCACTCTGAACCTGAGACATCGCTCCTCCTGAAATAAAGATGCCACGTCAGCGTGGCATTGATGGCGGCTATTATACCCGGATTTCAGCGAGGCGGTTTGTTCAGGCGCAAATTACTGCTTCCAGAGTATTTTGCTCACTTTCCAGCTCTTCAGCGTGTCGTCAGAGGGCATCAATCCTTCCGGACCGCTCCAGGTTCCGGTGAAGACATAGCTGATGTGCTGGCTGCCTTCCGCCTTACATTCCACCGCCACGCCATCGTCTGAAGGGGCGCTGCTGCAGTTGCCAAAGGCCTGTTTATAAAGATCGCTAAACGGAGTGCCCACCTTTACGCCGCTGGCGGTCGGAATATCTTCGTCCAGCACGGCAATGCGGTTCACCGTCCCTTTATCACCGTTAATCACCAGCGCCAGCTTGTCGCCCTTCAACGCTTCAAAGTAACGCACAATGTTGCCATTCTCGGTTTTCATCCCGCTACGCAGGCGATAGTCACTGCTCAGGGCATCCTGAATGGCGTCCTGATCGAGCGCCGTTGACGCGGTAATTTTTCCTACGCCCTGCTCGGTCACTTCGGTGGAAGAGCCAAACCAGTTCCACGGATACGCGGCGGACCAGTTAATGGAGGAGAGCGTCGAACAGCCGGTTAATGCCAGCGGGAGAGCGCATAAAAGTAAACGCAGTGATTTCATTGAAACGTCCTTTCTAATTAAATCAACGCTTGTTGGAGTGCGGCATCGGCAAAAAGTGCCGCGCTAATCTGACTCTTGCGTAAAACAGGCACGTAAGCGGGGATTCGTCAGCAGCCACATCAGCGCCACAATATCCGCCACCACCAGCGCGATGCCGATACCGGAAAGCGGTTCACCCAGCCACCAGAGCACGGGTTGCCAGAACAGCAGCGCAATCTGGGCGAGGATCAGCAGCCAGCGAAGCGCACGCCACAGACGCGGGATTACATGCCGTCGACCGCTGCACAAAAAAGCCACCACCGCCGGTACGCCCGGCAATAAGCCGAGCCAGAAGGCATCGTGGTCGGGATAAAAGAGATTCAGCAGCGTATCGCCCTGCCCGCGCGACGCACCGGCCATCACAAACAGTACCCAGGTACGGGCCTGGAGGAGCAAAACGCACCAGAACAAAAACGGCAGCCTGACGCGGCCCTGCGCGTCATAGTCAGCCGGGTGGATCTCAGTACTCTTCATCTTCGATCAGGCGCTTACCCAGCGTCAGCACGTCGGCGTGCTCGTAGCCCAGACGCTCATACATGCCCAGCACCACGTCGTTATCTTCCCGCACCATGATCTGGATTTTCGGGCAGCCGCGGGCGATGAGTTTCTTTTCCAGACGATTGAGCAGCGCGTTGGCGATGCCGCGCGCCCGGTATTCCGGGTGAACGCCCAGATAATAGGCCGAACCGCGGTGGCCGTCGTAGCCGCCCATTACCGTCCCAACCACCTCGCCGTTCACTTCCGCGACCAGAAACAGGCTAACGTCGTGATTCACCTTACGTTCGATATCCATTTCCGGATCGTTCCACGGACGCAGCAGATCGCAGCGCTCCCAAAGGGTGATCACCTCTTCGAAATCTTCCTGGCGAAAAACGCGTATCTCCATGGTATTAACCGCCTTTTCGGGTTTAAAAACAGTGATTATGGCGTGAACGGGGCGTTTAGCCAATAACCGGGGAAAATCTCGCCAAAATTTGGCATAATGTCACTTTGTCACGTATTGAAATGAAAAGTAAAACAATTCTCAATAAGGACTGTCGTAACGGGAAACACGATACGATATAACACCAGGACCCCATTTTTCAGTATTCAGGCCGCATGAGCACATTCAAACCATTAAAAGCACTCACATCGCGTCGTCAGGTTCTAAAAGCGGGGCTGGCGGCCTTAACGTTAACGGGCATCGCTAAGCAGGCTCAGGCAAAAGACGAGAGCACGCTCAAAACCAGTAACGGACACAGCAAACCGAAAACCAAAAAGCCGGGCGCAAAGCGTCTGGTGATGCTCGATCCGGGCCACGGCGGTATTGATACCGGCGCCATTGGCAGAAACGGTTCGAAAGAAAAACACGTCGTGCTGGCAATTGCAAAAAATGTGCGCGCAATTTTACGCAGCAACGGCATTGACGCCCGCCTGACGCGCACGGGCGACACGTTTATTCCGCTGTATGACCGCGTCGAGATCGCCCATAAGCACGGCGCGGATCTGTTTATGTCGATCCACGCGGATGGCTTCACAAACCCTTCCGCCGCGGGCGCGTCGGTGTTTGCCCTCTCCAACCGCGGCGCCAGTAGCGCCATGGCGAAATACCTTTCCGATCGCGAAAACCGGGCGGATGAAGTAGCCGGGAAGAAAGCCACGGATAAAGATCATCTGTTGCAGCAGGTGCTGTTCGATCTCGTGCAAACGGACACCATCAAAAACAGCCTGACGCTCGGCTCGCATATCCTCAAGCGGATTAAGCCGGTGCACCGTCTGCACAGTAAAAGCACGGAACAGGCGGCGTTTGTGGTGCTGAAGTCACCGTCCATCCCGTCCGTGCTGGTGGAAACGTCCTTTATTACCAATCCGGAAGAAGAGCGCCTGCTCGGCACCACGGCGTTTCGCCAGAAGATCGCCAACGCCATCGCCTCCGGCATTATCAGTTACTTCAACTGGTTCGATAACCAGAAAGCGCACTCCAGGAAACGCTGATGAAACCCAATGCACAGTTGGTCAAAACGTTCCTGCTGCAGCTGCAGGATGAGATTTGCCAGAAACTGGCCGCCGCAGACGGCGGTGAATTCCAGGAAGATAGCTGGCAGCGCGAAGCGGGCGGTGGCGGGCGCAGCCGCGTGCTGCGTAACGGCGGCATCTTCGAACAGGCGGGCGTGAATTTTTCCCACGTTCACGGCGACGCCATGCCCGCGTCCGCTACCGCGCACCGCCCTGAGCTGGCGGGCCGCAGCTTCGAAGCGATGGGCGTCTCGCTGGTGATCCACCCGCATAACCCGTTTGTTCCGACCAGCCACGCCAACGTGCGCTTTTTCATCGCGGAGAAGCCAGGGGCCGATCCGGTCTGGTGGTTTGGCGGCGGTTTCGACATGACGCCTTACTACGGCTTTGAAGAGGATGCCGTGCACTGGCACACCACCGCGCGGGACCTTTGCCTGCCGTTTGGCGAAGACGTTTACCCGAAATATAAAAAGTGGTGCGACGACTACTTTTACCTGAAGCACCGCGACGAGCAGCGCGGCATCGGCGGGCTGTTCTTTGACGATCTCAACACGCCGGATTTTGATACGGCATTTAGCTTTATGCGCGCGGTGGGCGAAGGGTTCACCGACGCGTACCTGCCGATTGTCGAACGCCGTAAAAACACCGACTACGGCGTGCGCGAGCGTGAGTTCCAGCTTTATCGTCGCGGGCGGTACGTGGAGTTCAACCTGGTGTGGGATCGCGGGACGCTGTTCGGCCTGCAGACCGGCGGACGCACGGAGTCGATTCTGATGTCTATGCCGCCGCTGGTGCGCTGGGAGTACAGCTACGAACCAAAAGAAGGCAGCCCGGAGGCTGCCTTGAGTGAGTTCCTTAAAGTACGCGACTGGATTTAACTGCCGGATGGTGCTGCGCTTATCCGGCCTACTCAATCCCCAGGTCGGGTAAGCACACGCGCCCTTACAGCGGCTGCGTCTGCGCCTCAACCACCGCCAGCGCCACCATGTTCACGATACGGCGCACGGAGGCAATCGGCGTTAACACATGCACCGGCTTCGCCACGCCCATCAGCACCGGTCCTACGGTCACCCCTTCAGAGCTGGAGACGCGCAGCAGGTTGTAGCTGATACGCGCCGCTTCCACGTTCGGCATAATCAGGATGTTCGCCGATCCCTTCAGCGGGCTGTCCGGCATACGTTCGTTGCGGATGCTCTCCACCAGCGCGGCATCACCGTGCATTTCCCCGTCAATCATCAGCTCCGGCGCACGCTCGCGCACCAGTTCCAGAGTCTGGCGCATTTTGCACGCCGCCGCGGATTTAGACGAACCAAAGTTTGAGTGCGACAGCAGCGCCACCTTCGGCTCAATACCAAAGCGACGCACGGTCTCGGCGGCCATCACGGTGATCTCCGCCAGCTCGTCCGGGGTTGGGTCGTCGTTCACGTAGGTATCGGCAATAAAGGTGTTGCCGCTCGGCAGCAGCAGCGCGTTCATCGCCCCGGCGGTGTGCACGCCGTCGCGATAGCCGAAGATCTCCTGCACCACGCTAAAGTGCTCGTGGTAATCGCCGATGGTGCCGCAGATCAGCGCATCCGCCTCGCCGCGATGGACCATGATCGCGCCGATGACCGTAGTATTGCTGATCACCGCCCGCTGCGCCTGCTCCTGGGTGATCCCGCGACGCTTCATGATCGCGTAATATTCGTTCCAGTACTCCTTGAAGCGCGGATCGGATTCGTTGTTAACGATCTCAAAGTCCACGCCCGGCTTGATCTGCAGGCCCAGCTTCTGAATGCGCATCTCGATCACGCTCGGACGACCAATCAGGATCGGCTTCGCCAGCCCTAAGGTGATCAGTTCCTGCGTGGCGTGCAGCACGCGCGCCTCTTCCCCTTCCGCCAGCACCACGCGCTTCGCGTCTGCGCGAGCCTGAGAGAAGATCGGCTTCATAAACAGGTTAGTTTTGTAGACGAACTCGGTGAGCTTATCGACGTACGCGTCGAAATCCTGAATTGGACGCGTCGCCACGCCGGAGTCCATCGCCGCTTTGGCAACGGCTGGCGCAATTTTGACAATCAGGCGCGGATCGAACGGTTTTGGAATGATGTAGTCCGGGCCAAAGCTCAGATCCTGATCCCCGTAGGCGGAGGCGACCACTTCGCTCTGCACAGCGTGCGCCAGCTCGGCGATGGCGTGAACGGCGGCCAGCTTCATCTCTTCGTTGATCGCCGTCGCGCCAACGTCCAGCGCCCCGCGGAAGATGAACGGGAAGCAGAGTACGTTGTTCACCTGGTTCGGGTAGTCCGAACGGCCGGTACAGATAATGGCGTCTTCGCGCACCGCCTTCGCCAGCGGCGGCAGGATTTCCGGTTCAGGATTCGCCAGCGCCAGGATCATCGGCGCGCGCGCCATTTTCTGCACCATTTCCTGGGTCAGCACTTTCGGGCCTGAACAGCCGAGGAAGATATCCGCGCCGTCAATCACGTCCTCAAGCGTGCGCTTGCCGTCATCTTCCACGGCATACGCCGCTTTGGTTTCCGCCATGTTCGGCTCGCGGTCTTTGTAGATAACGCCCTTAGAGTCGCAGACCACAATATTGTGTTTCTGCATGCCCAGCGCCACCAGCAGGTTCATACAGGCGATGGCCGCCGCGCCCGCACCGGAGACCACCATGCGCACGTCGGAGAGATTTTTCTCCACCACGCGCAGGCCGTTGAGAATGGCAGCGGTGCTGATAATCGCCGTGCCGTGCTGGTCGTCATGGAACACGGGAATGTTCATACGCTCGCGCAACTTCTGCTCGATATAGAAACATTCCGGCGCTTTGATGTCTTCCAGGTTGATCCCGCCGAAGGTCGGCTCCAGCGCGGCCACCACGTTGATGAACTTATCGGGATCGAGTTCGTCCACTTCGATATCGAACACGTCGATACCGGCAAATTTCTTAAACAGAACGCCCTTCCCTTCCATCACCGGTTTACCGGCCAGGGCACCAATGTTGCCCAGGCCCAGCACCGCCGTACCGTTAGAGATAACGGCGACAAGGTTGCCGCGCGCGGTGTATTTGTAGGCCGCCAGAGGATCTTTTTCGATCTCCAGACACGGCGCAGCCACGCCCGGAGAGTAGGCCAGCGCCAGATCGCGCTGGGTCGCCAGCGGCTTGGTTGGGGAGACCTGAATTTTACCGGGGACAGGGAACTCGTGAAAATCGAGGGCACTCTGTTTTAACTGATCGTCCATCTTGTTATTCCTTTTACGTATCGGTCAGATAGTATCGCCGCTGAGCAGCGCATAAACTTTGAAGGCTGCCAAACTCTCATCATCACACATCAAAAATTGTTATCAATTTATAACAGCCATGTTACCCGTCTCAAAAGCAATGCCTGCCCCGTCTGCTATGCTTTTTTGTTAAGTCCATCATGATTTTCTCAGAAGTGTGAACTAACGCACTCATCTAACTCTTTTATTTCCAAGGAGTAATTATTTATGAACCAGCTAGACGGCATCAAACAATTCACCACCGTGGTTGCAGACAGCGGCGATATCGAGTCGATTCGCCACTATCAGCCAGAGGACGCGACCACCAACCCTTCGCTGCTTCTGAAAGCGGCAGGGCTTGCCCATTTTAGCCATCTGATTGACGACGCGATTGCCTACGGTAAACAGCGCGGGAAAACGCAGGAGCAGCAGGTTGCTGAAGCCAGCGACAAGCTGGCGGTTAATTTTGGTGCGGAAATTCTGAAAAGCATTCCGGGGCGCGTGTCGACCGAAGTGGATGCCCGCCTCTCATTCGATCAGGAAAAGAGTATTAACAAAGCGCGCCGCCTGGTGGAACTCTACCAGGAACAGGGGATCGATAAGTCACGCATTCTGATCAAGCTCGCGTCCACATGGGAAGGCATCCGCGCGGCAGAGGTTCTGGAAAAAGAGGGGATCCACTGCAACCTGACGCTGCTGTTCTCCTTTGCCCAGGCGCGCGCCTGTGCCGAAGCGGGCGTATTCCTGATCTCGCCGTTTGTCGGGCGCATCTACGACTGGTATCAGGCGAAACAGCCGATGGACCCGTACGTGGTGGAAGAGGATCCAGGCGTGAAGTCGGTGCGTAATATCTACGATTATTACAAGCAACACCGCTACGAAACCATCGTGATGGGCGCCAGCTTCCGCCGCACCGAGCAGATCCTCGCGCTCGCAGGGTGCGACCGTCTGACCATCTCCCCTGACCTGCTGAAAAAGCTGCAGGAGAGCGACGAAACGGTGATCCGCAAGCTGGTGCCGACCTCTACCGTCCTGCCAAAACCGAAAGCCATGACCGAAGCGGAGTTCCGCTGGGAGCATAATCAGGACCCTATGGCCGTGGAAAAACTGGCGGACGGCATCCGCCAGTTCGCCGTCGACCAGCGAAAACTCGAAGATCTTCTCGCCGCCAAACTTTAACCTTGCCACGGAGTGAACTATGTCCCGTAAAGAGCTCGCCAACGCCATTCGCGCACTCAGCATGGATGCCGTACAAAAAGCCAATTCCGGCCACCCTGGCGCCCCGATGGGGATGGCCGATATTGCCGAAGTGCTGTGGAACGACTTCCTGAAGCACAACCCCACTGACCCAACCTGGTACGACCGCGACCGTTTTATTCTCTCCAACGGTCACGCCTCGATGCTGCTTTACAGCCTGCTGCACCTTTCCGGCTACGACCTGCCGCTTGAGGAGTTAAAAAACTTCCGCCAGCTGCACTCCAAAACGCCGGGCCACCCGGAGATCGGCTATACACCTGGCGTGGAAACGACCACCGGCCCGCTGGGCCAGGGCCTGGCGAATGCCGTCGGCCTGGCAATTGCCGAGCGTACGCTGGCCGCGCAGTTCAACCAGCCCGACCACGAGATTGTCGATCACTACACCTACGTCTTTATGGGCGACGGCTGCCTGATGGAAGGGATCTCCCACGAGGTCTGCTCGCTGGCGGGCACGCTGGGGCTCGGCAAGCTGATTGGCTTCTATGACCACAACGGCATCTCCATCGACGGGGAAACCGAGGGCTGGTTTACCGACGACACGGCAAAACGCTTTGAGGCCTATCACTGGCACGTGGTGCACGAGATTGACGGCCACGATCCGGAAGCGGTGAAAAAAGCGATTCAGGAAGCGCAGAGCGTGAAGGACAAACCGTCCCTGATTATCTGCCGTACCACCATTGGCTTCGGCTCGCCGAACAAAGCGGGCAAAGAAGAGGCGCACGGCGCGGCGCTGGGCGAAGAAGAAGTGGCGTTAACCCGCCAGAAACTGGGCTGGAAATATCCGCCGTTTGAGATCCCGAAAGAGATCTACAGAGCATGGGATGCGCGCGAAGCGGGTGAAAAAGCGCAGCAGGCCTGGAACGAAAAATTTGCCGCCTACAAAAAAGCGCACCCGGAGCTGGCCGCCGAGTTTTCCCGCCGCATGAGCGGCGGCCTGCCGGAAGACTGGGACGATAAAACCCAGGCGCTGATAGAAAATCTGCAGTCCAACCCGGCGAAAATCGCTACCCGTAAGGCGTCGCAAAATACCCTGAACGCGATTGGCCCTCTCCTGCCTGAGCTGCTCGGCGGCTCGGCGGATCTGGCGCCAAGCAACCTCACCATCTGGTCAGGCTCTAAATCCCTGAAGGAAGACATTGCCGGGAACTATATCCACTACGGCGTGCGCGAGTTCGGGATGACCGCGATTGCTAACGGCATCGCCCATCACGGCGGCTTCGTGCCTTACACCGCCACCTTCCTGATGTTCGTCGAGTACGCCCGAAACGCGGCGCGTATGGCGGCGCTGATGAAGGCCCGGCAGATCATGGTTTACACCCATGACTCCATCGGGCTGGGGGAAGATGGACCAACGCACCAGGCGGTAGAGCAGCTGGCAAGCCTGCGCTTAACGCCAAACTTCAGCACCTGGCGTCCGTGCGACCAGGTCGAAGCCGCGGTGGGCTGGAAGCTGGCCGTTGAGCGTCATAACGGGCCCACGGCGCTGATCCTGTCGCGCCAGAACCTGGCGCAGATCGAGCGCACGCCGGAGCAGGTAAAAAACATCGCCCGCGGCGGGTACATCCTGAAAGACAGCGGCGGCAAGCCGGACGTGATCCTGATTGCCACCGGTTCCGAGGTGGAAATAACGGTGAAAGCGGCGGAGAAGCTGACCGCCGAAGGTCACGCGGTGCGCGTGGTATCTCTGCCTTCAACGGATATTTTTGACGCCCAGGACGAGGCGTATCGGGAATCGGTGCTGCCTTCCAGCGTTGCGGCGCGCGTGGCGGTGGAAGCGGGTATTGCCGACTACTGGTATAAGTACGTGGGGCTGAAAGGGGCAATTGTGGGCATGCGGGGTTACGGTGAATCCGCTCCTGCCGACAAACTGTTCCCGTATTTCGGCTTTACCGTTGAAAACGTGGTGGAGAAAGCGCTGAGCGTGTTGTAGTGCGACAGCGCCATCCGGCAAAACTAGCGAGTGATCCACAGCGTGGGCCAGGCGTCTGGCCCACTCCAGCTATCGCAGCTTGGCTCTTCCGCGTAGCGTACCAGGCGAAAACGCTGGCCGTCAAAACGCCAGCGCGTCTGGATCCCGCAGTCTCCAATACCGCGTCCCAGCGCCAGCGTCGTCAGCTCGCGCGTTTTCTCATCGAAGCGGGCGTTCATCAGCTCCATATCGCTGCTCTGGCTGGAGGGGGTGAACGGCAGACGTAACCTGACGCTACGGGCGGCGAACGGTTTTTTACGTGAGACCTGCCACGCCAGATCGACCGTGTTATAGGCCCCCGCTTCACAGCTGACGATCAACAGCGCTTTGTCATCCGTTAATGCAGTGACGCGTACTTCACGACGGTTAGGATCCAGCGAGCACTGGCTGTTGTTCATTCGCCACGTCCCATAATCCAGCAGATCGTTCAGCTCGCTATGCGTCAGCGGCGTCGGCGTCGGGTTCACCACGGCTACCTTTTTTAATGCCGGTGCAGGAGGCACGCTCAGCGGCGGGCTATCTCCTTTTTTAATCCATGCCGTTTCGCTGCCAACGCGCTTCTGCTGGGCGTCGATAAACAGCAGCGCCGCCTTCAGACCGACCAGCGAGATCGTCTGCTTCCCCCCGCGCAGGGTCAGCGCCTGCCCTTCCTGAATGGTTTTCAGAAACGTGGTGATGGTACCCGCATCGTCAGTTTTGAGATGCCAGGAGGTTAACTGCCAGTGCTGCGAATTGAGCTTTAACGGAACGTTGTCGAGCAGCAGGCGCGGGGCAATGTCAGGCTCTTTAACCGGCGGGGCCGAAAGCCCGCCGAGATCGATGCGCAGGCTGGCGTCCGTTTTCGCGCCTGCGCTACGGCTCAGCGTCATGACCAGACCGCGATGCTCGCCGGTATTCCGGGCAACACAAAAATTCTGGTTATTGCAGGTAACCTGCCAGTCTGAAAAAGACTGCTGCGCGGGCGCAGCCCACACCAGAGGCGCGGGTAGCACGCAGAAAAAGAAGAGAAGCAAAACGCAGTAACGCATGAATGGCACAGCCCCGGAAACGAAAAGGTCAATCTGGGGCGTATCTTCGTGCCCAGGGCGGGCGGGCTCAATCGGATTTATCGGATAGATTTATCTGAAATACACGTTATCACGACATCGGTTTAGGGTTCATTAAGCCGCTGGTTTGCAGATACTGTAACAGGATCACCGCTTTACCGTCGCGGATCTCGCCGCTTTTCACCATCTCAACGGCCTGGGTGAAAGGCATTTCCAGCACTTCAATGTCTTCATCCTCCACGCCGCCGCCGCGATGCGTGCGCTGGGCATCGGTGTATTCCGCAATGAAGAAATGGACCAGCTCGGTCACCCCGCCAGGGGACATGAAAAGCTCAAAGACTTTTTGCACCTCGCCCACTTCAAAACCGGTCTCCTCAACGGCCTCCTTGCGGATGCAGACTTCCGGCTCATCGTCATCAAGCAGGCCGGCGCAGGTTTCAATCAGGCGCCCGTCCGCGTTGCCGTTAACCCAGGTCGCGACCCGAAACTGGCGAATCAGCACTACGCTTTGCTTCTCACGGTTATACAGCAAAATGGTTGCACCATTGCCCCGGTCGTAGACTTCGCGTTTGTGGCGAATCACGTCACCGTTCTTACGGGTTAAATCGTAAGTGATGTTACGCAGGACAAAGTAATTTTCAGAAAGGATTTTGTCTTTGATAACGGTAATGTTCAGGGACATACGGGCTCCACGGCTAAATGAGTCTGTTTATACTACTCCGTGAAGCCCGCTTTGTCGTCCGTCGGCTCAGGCGGCGCGTTACTTCTCGCCAGATTTCAGGTTAATGCCCAAAGCAGCTTTTGGATCAATAACCTTATCTTTAGTATGAATAAGCTATTTGCTCGCCACCGCGTTATCAGGCAATGTACAACTGCCCATGACCTGTGGCTGAGCCATTTTATGCAGAGATCCGTTCCGTGACCGTTAAACGCCCCGTTTCCGGAAGCCTTGCCTGGGCTTTCTTTTCGATCATTGCCCTGTCCGTGCTGACCAGCACCGTCGCGCTGCTGACGCTTGCCAGTAGCCAGCGTGACGCCGAAGCTATCAACATTGCGGGCTCGCTGCGCATGCAGAGCTACCGCCTCGGCTACGAGATGCAGCGCAACAGCCCCTCCCTTATGGCGCATCGTGAGAACTGGCAGCGAACGTTAAGCGCGCCTTCCCTGGAGAAGCTGAACCGCTGGTACGTCCCGGACAACGTCAAGGCGCGCTATCAGCAGCTGCATGTGGCCTGGCTGGACATGGACAAGCACATCGCCCGCGGCGACAGCGCATGGTATGACGCTCACATTGAGGATTTTGTCGGCCGCATTGATGCCTTTGTGCTCGCCCTCCAGCACTACACCGAAAATAAAATCCAGACGGTGACCCTCCTCTCTCTGGCTGGCGCGCTCGGGATCCTGCTGCTGACGCTGTTTACCCTGCGGCGCATCCGTCGCCAGGTGGTGTTGCCGCTGAACAACCTGGTGGCCGCCAGCGAACGCATTGAGCGAGGGGAATTTACCACCCCGGCGCCGGACACCGCGCTCCCCAACGAGCTGGGCCAACTCTCCCGCGCGTTCAACCATATGTCGGGCGAGCTACATACTCTCTATCGGTCGCTCGAAGCCTCCGTCGCGGAAAAGACGCGGCATTTGCATGAAGCCCACCAGCAGCTCGACATGCTGTTCAAATGCTCCCAGGCGCTGAATACCGGGCAGATAGACAGCCTGTGCTTCCGGCATATTTTGCAGATTGTGCATGAATACACGCAGATGAATTACCTGGAGCTACGCACCAGCGACGACTGGCGGCTGTGTGAAGGAACAGAGGTGAACGGCATTTCTCTGCAAACCCTGCCGGTGCTGATGCAGGATACCCTCTACGGCGAGCTGCGCTGGCAAAGCGAGACGGGCAGCGTTCCTCTTCCGCTGATGAGAAGCGTGGCGACCATGCTCGGACGTGGGCTGTACTTTAACCAGGCGCAGAAGCATTACCAGCAGCTGCTGCTGATGGAGGAGCGCGCCACCATCGCCCGCGAGCTGCATGATTCGCTGGCGCAGGTACTCTCCTATCTGCGGATCCAGCTCACGCTGCTTAAACATGCCGTGCCGGCAGAAAATGCCTCCGCGCAGACGATCATCACCGACTTCTCCCGCGAGCTGAACAACGCCTGGCAGCAACTGCGCGAGCTGCTGACAACCTTCCGCCTGACGCTAAACCATGCGAATTTACCCGCGGCGCTGCAGGAGTCTCTCGATGCCCTGCAGAGCCAGACGCAGGCGAAGCTGCACCTCGACTGCCGCCTCTCCACCCTGGCGCTTGACGCGCAGAAGCAGGTGCATTTGCTGCAGATCGTGCGGGAGGCCGTCCTGAATGCGATTAAGCACGCGCAGGCCAGCGAGATCACCGTCAGCTGCGTGACCGCCGTGGACGGCACGCACAGCGTCAGCATTCGTGACAACGGCATCGGGATTGGCGAGGCCAGCGAGCCGCCGGGACACTACGGGCTGAACATTATGCGAGAACGCGCGCAACGGCTCGGCGGAATGCTGCACTTCTCGCAGCCGCAAAACGGCGGCACGCAGGTCAGCGTGACGTTCCCCGCACCTGCGCCGTTAACAGGTAAATAACGGTAAAGGGGGAAGCGCCGGGAAAAGCGCATGATAATTTACATTATCTCCTTTATTTCTCCACGTTTGGCCTGGGCCTTACCGCTAAAGTGATGCGGGCAATAAACAATAATGACGTGCAGCAAAACGAGGTCACACTTTCATGGCGAATTTTTTCATCGATCGCCCCATTTTTGCCTGGGTGCTTGCCATCCTGTTGTGTCTGACAGGTGTCCTGGCGATTACTTCTCTTCCCGTTGAGCAATATCCCGATCTGGCACCGCCTAACGTGCGTGTCACAGCAAACTACCCCGGCGCGTCCGCACAAACGCTGGAAAATACCGTGACGCAGGTTATCGAGCAGAACATGACGGGTCTGGATAACCTGATGTACATGTCCTCCCAAAGCAGCGCCACGGGACAGGCGACTGTCACCCTGAGCTTTGAGGCGGGCACCGACCCGGACGAAGCGGTGCAGCAGGTACAAAACCAGCTGCAGTCGGCCATGCGTAAATTGCCCCAGGCCGTGCAGAACCAGGGCGTCACCGTGCGTAAAACCGGTGATACCAACATTCTGACCATCGCGTTTGTCTCAACCGATGGCTCAATGGATAAACAGGACATTGCGGACTACGTCGCCAGTAATATTCAGGACCCGCTCAGCCGTATTAACGGCGTGGGGGATATCGACGCCTACGGCTCACAGTACTCGATGCGTATCTGGCTGGATCCCAACAAGCTGAACAGCTATCAGATGACGGCAACCGACGTGACGGACGCCATCAAAGCACAGAACGCCCAAATTGCCGTGGGGCAACTGGGAGGCACGCCTTCCGTCGATAAACAGGCCCTGAACGCCACCATTAATTCGCAATCTCTGCTTCAGACCCCGGACCAGTTCCGCAACATCACCCTGCGCGTGAATCAGGATGGCTCAGAAGTGCGTCTGGGCGACGTTGCTAAGGTGGAAATGGGTGCGGAGAAATACGATTACCTGAGCCGCTTTAACGGCAACCCGGCCTCTGGACTGGGAATTAAGCTGGCCTCCGGCGCAAACGAAATGGCGACGGCGAAGCTGGTATTGGACCGTCTGGATGAGCTGTCGCAGTATTTCCCGCACGGGCTGGAGTACAAGGTCGCCTATGAAACCACCTCCTTCGTTAAAGCCTCGATTGAGGACGTAGTCAAAACCCTGCTGGAAGCGATCGCCCTGGTGTTCCTGGTCATGTACCTGTTCCTGCAAAACTTCCGCGCAACGCTGATCCCCACCATTGCCGTCCCGGTGGTGCTGCTGGGCACCTTTGCGGTGCTTTACGCGTTCGGCTACAGCATCAACACCCTGACGATGTTTGCCATGGTGCTGGCGATTGGCCTGCTGGTGGACGATGCCATTGTGGTGGTCGAAAACGTCGAGCGCATCATGAGCGAAGAGGGGCTTTCCCCGCGTCAGGCGACGCGTAAATCGATGGGACAAATTCAGGGGGCGTTGGTCGGTATCGCGATGGTGCTGTCGGCGGTCTTTATCCCGATGGCCTTCTTTGGCGGTACAACCGGGGCGATTTACCGTCAGTTCTCAATCACCATCGTCTCGGCGATGGTGCTCTCCGTGCTGGTGGCGCTGATCCTCACTCCCGCGCTCTGCGCCACCCTCCTTAAGCCGCTGCACAAAGGGGAACATCACGGCCAGAAAGGATTCTTCGGCTGGTTTAACCGCATGTTCAACCGCAACGCCGAGCGGTATGAATCTGCCGTCGGTAAAGTGCTACACCGCAGCCTGCGCTGGATGATGATTTACGTTGTGCTGCTGGGCGGCATGGTGTGGCTGTTCCTGCATCTTCCCACCTCGTTCCTGCCGCAGGAAGACCGGGGGATGTTCATCACCTCGGTGCAGCTCCCGAGCGGATCCACCCAGCAGCAGACGCTGAAGGTGGTTCAGAACGTTGAGCAGTACTTCTTCACCAAAGAGAAAAATAACGTTGTTTCGGTCTTCTCTACCGTCGGCTCCGGCCCGGGCGGGAACGGGCAGAACGTCGCCCGCATGTTTGTCCGCCTGAAAGACTGGGACGAACGCGACGCCAGAACGGGAACCTCGTTCGCCATCATCGAACGCGCAACCAAAGCGTTTGCCCGCATTAAAGAGGCGCGCGTCTTTGCCAGCAGCCCGCCCGCGATCAGCGGCCTGGGCAGTTCCGCCGGGTTTGATATGGAGCTGCAGGATCACGCCGGCGCGGGCCACTCGGCCCTGATGGCCGCGCGCGATAAGCTGCTAGAACTAGCAGGGAAAGATCCCGGCCTGACCCGCGTTCGTCACAACGGTCTTGACGACAGCCCGCAGCTTCAGGTGGATATCGACCAGCGTAAAGCTCAGGCGCTGGGCGTGTCGATCGACGATATCAACGACACCCTGCAAACCGCATGGGGCTCAAGCTACGTAAATGACTTTATGGATCGCGGCCGCGTGAAAAAAGTGTATGTCCAGGCAGCCGCGCCGTTCCGCATGTTGCCGGATGATATTAACCGCTGGTTTGTACGCAATAATTCTGGCGGGATGGTCCCCTTCTCCGCCTTTGCCACGTCGCGCTGGGAGAGCGGTTCGCCGCGCCTGGAGCGCTATAACGGCTATTCGGCAGTTGAAATCGTCGGGGAAGCCGCGCCGGGCGTCAGCACCGGTACCGCCATGGACACCATGGAAAAACTGGTGCAGCAGTTGCCCGCCGGTTTTGGTCTGGAATGGACGGCCATGTCTTACCAGGAGCGTCTCTCCGGGGCGCAGGCCCCTGCCCTCTATGCGCTTTCTTTGCTGGTGGTCTTCCTCTGCCTTGCCGCGCTGTATGAGAGCTGGTCGGTTCCGTTCTCGGTCATGCTGGTGGTGCCGCTTGGGGTTATCGGTGCGCTGCTGGCGACCTGGATGCGCGGCCTGGAGAACGACGTTTACTTCCAGGTGGGGCTACTTACGGTGATCGGCTTGTCGGCGAAAAACGCCATTCTGATCGTTGAGTTTGCCAACGAGATGAATGCCAAAGGCCACGAGCTGATGGCCGCCACGCTGCACGCCTGCCGCCAGCGCCTACGTCCGATCCTGATGACCTCACTGGCGTTTATTTTTGGCGTACTGCCGATGGCAACCAGCACGGGTGCAGGCTCAAGCAGCCAGCATGCGGTGGGTACCGGCGTCATGGGTGGGATGATTTCGGCCACCATCCTGGCGATTTATTTTGTGCCGCTGTTCTTTGTGCTGGTGCGTCGTCGCTTCCCGCTCCGGGAGCGACAGGAATAACCCGCAGTCATAAAAAAGGCGGCTTAATCGGCCGCCTTTTTATTGTGTGATTAATTCACACTATGGTTATTTTACTTATTTTAGTGCTCTTGCAATTCTTACTGAATGTCATTTACGAAGCATGCCTTCGATAAAATCTTTCCAGTTCCCCAGTTCACGTTCAATCATAACAACCTCTCTTATTATTATGCGCATTCTACGAAAACGTATCATCATTGTGAAGACTGTTTAACCAATCGCTGTGATTGTACCCCGCCACCGTTGGGGATTTATGATAAATATGAACGGAGGAGTTTAAATTTTGTGTGACGGCCAGCAATATTTTGAAATAACCCTACGAACGGGTGAGTTTTATTTTACGCGCTGAGTTTATTCAGAATTTAAACCCTATGGACATCTATGCTTAAAGGGTGAAACTATATTCAGCGTACAAGTGTGAGTTGAATTAAGAAGAAGTGTAAATCCAGAGCATTCCTGAGTGTGTTATATTCCACCTAAAGATATATCTTCGAATTTACTGAACGTTTAATCGCCATAAGAGCAAAAGGATTCAACATGGTTGTGATGTACGGCATTAAAAATTGCGACACCATCAAAAAAGCACGCCGCTGGCTGGAAACTAATAACGTCGAGTACCGCTTCCACGATTATCGTGCCGACGGGCTTGATGCAGAATTTCTGCATACCGCCATTAACGAACTGGGATGGGAAGCGCTGCTGAACACCCGCGGCACCACCTGGCGTAAGCTGGACGAATCCGTGCGCGCCAGCATCAAAGACGCCGACAGCGCGGCAAAGTTAATGCTCGACATGCCGGCAATTATCAAACGCCCATTGCTCTGCAAGCCAGGTCAGCCTATGCTGCTGGGTTTCAGTGAAACCCTTTATTCTGACTTTTTCGTAGAGGTGTAGTGTATGTCATGCCCGGTCATTGAGCTGACTCAACAGCTTATTCGCCGTCCCTCCCTTAGCCCGGACGACGCAGGTTGTCAGGCATTAATGATTGAGCGCCTGCGCGCCATCGGTTTTACCGTTGAGCGCATGGATTTTGGCGACACCCAGAACTTCTGGGCGTGGCGTGGCCAGGGCGAAACGCTGGCCTTTGCCGGGCACACTGACGTCGTTCCCGCGGGTGACGCTGATCGCTGGATTAATCCGCCGTTTGAGCCGACCATCCGCGATGGCATGCTCTTCGGCCGCGGCGCGGCAGACATGAAAGGTTCGCTGGCGGCAATGGTTGTGGCGGCAGAGCGCTTTGTGGCTCAGCATCCGAACCACAAAAACCGTCTCGCGTTCTTGATCACCTCCGATGAAGAAGCCAGCGCCCATAACGGTACCGTGAAGGTCGTTGAGGCGCTGATGGCGCGCAATGAACGTCTTGACTACTGTCTGGTCGGCGAGCCGTCCAGTACCGAAGTGGTGGGTGATGTCGTCAAAAATGGTCGCCGCGGCTCGCTGACCTGTAACCTGACCATACATGGGGTTCAGGGGCATGTGGCCTACCCGCATCTGGCCGATAACCCGGTCCACCGCGCCGCGCCAATGCTGAACGAACTGGTAGGCATCGAGTGGGATAAAGGCAACGAGTTCTTCCCGCCGACCAGCATGCAGATCGCCAACGTCAAGGCCGGAACCGGCAGCAACAACGTCATCCCGGGAGATTTCTTCGTCCAGTTCAACTTCCGCTTCAGTACCGAACTGACCGACGAGACGATCAAAGCGCGCGTTGTCGCTCTGCTGGAAAAATACAACCTGCGCTACACCGTTGACTGGTGGCTTTCCGGCCAGCCGTTCCTGACGCAGCGCGGTAAGCTGGTGGATGCGGTGGTGAACGCCATTGAGCACTATAATGAAATTAAGCCGCAGCTGCTGACGACGGGCGGCACCTCAGACGGACGCTTTATCGCCCGCATGGGTGCACAGGTTGTCGAACTGGGTCCGGTTAACGCGACGATTCACAAAATCAACGAGTGTGTGAACGCAGCCGATTTACAACTACTGGCCCGCATGTATCAACGTATTATGGAGCAACTCGTCGCCTGACGAGCGCTCAGAGAGGAATAGCGAATGGATTGGCTTGCAAAGTACTGGTGGATTCTGGTGCTGGTGTTTCTGGTGGGTGTATTGCTTAACGTGATCAAAGACCTTAAGCGCGTTGACCACAAAAAGTTTCTCGCGAATAAGCCGGATCTCCCGCCGCACCGTGATTTTAACGACAAGTGGGACGATGACGACGACTGGCCGAAGAAAGACCAGAAGAAGTAATCGGTCTGTATCCCCTCTCCTGTGGAGAGGGGATAACCTCACATAAACTCAACAATATCATCATCATTCGGCTTACCGCCGCTGAGCGCTTCATCAAAGTAGTGCTTCGGCACGGTATAGCGCAGATGGTCGAGCGCAAACTGCATGCTGCGGTCGTCGATCGCGTGGCCCAGATCGTCAACAATATCCAGCGTCACATCCCCGCCCTCGCGCACCAGCGCTTCCTGGGCAGCTACCGCATGCGAAAGCTCAATCACCCGATCTTCACCACCGTGAATGAGATGGATGGTGGTCTGCGTGGTCGCGCTTGTCGGTAGCGTTGCATAACGCCCGTTAAAGGCGATGACGCGTGAAGCCAGACCGGGCTGCGCTTTTACGCTTTCCAGCGACATGATTGACCCCTGCGAGAAGCCAATCAGCGCCGTTGCGTCAGCGCCTACGCCGCTCTGCTGCTGCCAGTAGCGCACGATGTCGATAAACGTGGGCATGATCGCATCAATGCGCGCCTGACGGTTCTCCTCCGTCACGCCCTGAACCGGGAACCACTGCCGTCCGTCTGGACCGCACGGCTCCACGCCGCCGATGCTGACGATCAATGCTTCCGGAAAAACGGGCGCAAACCAGCGGCCAATCTGTCCCATATTGACGGCATTATCGCCCACGCCATGAAACAGGAGCAGTAACTGTTTAGCCGGTTTGTCAGGGCTTTGAACAACAAAATGGTCGTGTTTCATGGCGGTCTCCTTAATTGATGAGCAGGATTTTACGCCTCTGCGGGGTAATGACCATGCCACTTTACTGAAGAAGTCATTGAAAAAATTGCCATTGCAAAATGTCGGCTTTCAGCTGCTGGCAGCGGGAATAATCAAGGCTCTCAAGCGCTTGCGCGGTTTCACTCCGCAGTTTAGCCAGCAGCGCTTTTCGCCCCATCTCCTCCGTCTTACCCTCTATTTTCCCGCGCAGCGCCGGAAGCGGCATGTCTGTAGCTAACACCAGCCGCGTCAGGGCAGCAACCGAGGTTGAAAATGCCCGGTGCGCAAAGGCAAATCCCGCCAACTCCAGCCAGTCGTCACTATTAAGGGTAGCTTCCCAGGCATCGGTCACCGGGATCTTTTCGCCGTTCCAGGCTGAAAGAACGCGCATATCACGACACAGGCGCTGGTGCTCCTGCGCGCACAGGCGGTGCCCGGCCTCGCTATGCGGCAATAAGGCCATCGCCGTGTAGCACCCGCTGCTGGCTTCCCGATGGCTGCCCATTCGCACCAGCACAAAGCCGCACTGCCGCCAGAAACGCCACAGCTCGTCGGTATAGCCAAAGCTTACCGAGAGATAATCTTCACCGCTGACGCTGCGAATAAGCCGCTGGCCGATGCCTTCCCGTTGACGGTGGGGATGCACCGCAATACGGCTAATCCGCCGCCCCTTCAGCGTCGCCGCAAGAGGCGACCCGCCGTGCGCCGCCAGTGACTGCGCCACAAGGTTCCCGCGAGGACGACGAAAGCCCGCCCACACCGCGCGGCTCAGATCGGGGGGCAATCCCCCCTCTTCCACCAGCCAGAGCGCGCCCGCCATATCCGCCCCAGCGTGTGCAACCCCAAAGTGCTGGCCGGGGGCGTCCATCATCCGGCGTAAATCGAGCGGGGACGTCCGGTAGTGCGCGGCACACAGCAGTTCATACACGCTTGCCACGCGCGCCGGGTCGCTCTCCCACATCTGCGGCTCTAGCGACCGTAAACGCACGTCACCTTCCGGTTTGCGGTCAATAAGCGCGTCGTCAAACAGCAGCGTATTCGCCACTATCCGCTCAAGCGGACACCCGGCCGCCCAGCGAATGGGGATGGTTAAGGTATAGCGCCGCAGCCCGCTGAACCGGGCGCAGAACTTGAGCAGAAACCCCCTGCCCGTGCCTTCATAACCCTGGACCGTGGTGGTCAGCAACACGCGGGGAAAGCGCGACACCAGCTTGTCCAGCAGCGGGCCGGGGATGGCTGCGGCTTCATCAACAATCAGCCAGTCGGCTTCTGTCGTGGAGGCCAGCAGCGCATCCGGGGCCATAAAGTGAAAACGCTCGCCAGCGAAGCGCGCAATGACATCCGTTGCCCCTTTGGCCGGTGCAGTGACCACCGCACTCCCCTGAATGCTGTTGAGCAGCATCCCCGCCAGGGCTGACTTTCCGCGCCCCCGCGGTGCCGTCACGGCAGCGACGCCCGCAGGCATGGTCAGAAGCGCGTCGAGGATCTCCGCCTGCTCGCGCTGCGGCTCGCCGCTGGCTGGCTGCCAGGCGGGCGAATCCGGCGCAGCGGGAAGAGAGAGAGGACGATGCTGTTGCCAGACGATCGCATCCGCATCGGCGGCAAGCGTCCGGCAAAAATGGTGAACGAAGCGCGGGGTGGCGATGGGTTCCGCGCTGTCGCTCCAGCGCACGGAATCGCCGTCGGGCCTGTCGGCCCAGTCAGCGAGAGGCGGCACCAGCAGCACCAGCAGGCTTCCGGCGCGCAGCGTCCCGCTGAGTGCGGCAAAGGCTGAGACATCAAACCCGGCACGCGCGTCAAAAACGGCGTGCAGGTATTCGCGCCCCAGCATCCCGCTAACGGCTTTTGAGGGATTCTCCTCCAGCCACAGCCAGTCTCCCGGCAAGGCATCACGCAGGCCAGCCGCCTGGCTCAACGTCCATTGTTCATCGCCAGTGAGCACCACCAGACGGCGGTGCCCGGTACGCTCAAGCTCGCGCGTCAGATGTTCAAACGACACCATCACATGGCTTTGCCGAAGGTATTACACTGGGCCGGATCGCCGCTGTCAAAGCCGCGCTTGAACCAGCTGTAGCGCTGCTGTGACGTACCGTGAGTGAAACTGTCCGGCACGACATGACCCTGGCTCTGCTGCTGCAAACGGTCGTCGCCGATGGCCTCAGCCGCGTTTAATGCCTCTTCAAGATCCCCGGATTCCAGCACGCCCTGCTGCTGCATGCTGTGGCCCCAGACGCCCGCGAAGCAGTCCGCCTGCAGTTCCATTTTGACGGAAAGGCGGTTCACTTCGGCCTGAGACGCGTTCTGCTGAAGCTGGCGCACTTTGGGCTCAATCCCCAGCAGCTTTTGCACGTGATGGCCGACTTCATGCGCGATAACGTAGCCCTGAGCAAAATCACCGTCAGCGCCAAGCTTGCGTTTCATGTCATCGTAAAAAGAGAGATCGATATAGACGGTGCCGTCTGCCGGGCAATAGAATGGCCCCATAACAGATTGCCCGGTACCGCATCCGGTGCGGGTTGCGCCCCGGTACATCACCAGCTTAGGCTGCTGGTAGGTGCGCCCCATCTTCTCGAACTGCTGACTCCAGGTATCTTCAGTTGTGGCGAGAATAACGGAGGTAAATTTGGCCGCTTCATCTTCATTCGGGCTGATGGAGCGCTGAGAATGCTGTTGCTGCTGCAGCGGTTGACCGGTCATCAGACCGGTGAGGTCGACCCCGTAGTAACCTGCGACCAGCACCACAATCAGCAGGATGATACCGCCCTTGCCGCTGGGTAAGCGGAAGCCGGGCCCGCCCATTGAAGGACCGCCGCCACCATCACTGCGTCTGTCTTCTACATTGTCACTTTCACGACGCCCTTGCCAGCGCATAACCACCTCGAACTATTCCATTAATAATAGCTATGATCGTAGGCGGTTAACGGCAAGATTACCATAGGAAACAAAGGTAAGACGCCAAAGGATGCGAACATCCTTTGGCAACTGAGGAACTTAGTCGAGCTTAACGCCTAAACGGTGAGCTACCGCCTCGTACGCTTCAATCAGGCCACCCAGGCTCTGACGGAAACGGTCTTTGTCCATTTTATCCAGGGTTTCTTTATCCCACAGGCGGCTGCCGTCCGGGGAGAACTCGTCGCCCAGCACCACTTCACCTTTGAACAGACCAAACTCCAGCTTGAAGTCGACGAGGATCAGGCCCGCGTCATCAAACAGCTTTTTCAGCACGTCGTTGGCTTTGTAGGTCAGTTCCTGCATGCGCGCCAGGTTCTCTTTGCTCACCCAGCCGAAGGTTTCGCAGTAGGATTCGTTGACCATTGGGTCGTGCATGGCATCGTTTTTCAGGAACAGGTCGAACAGCGGTGGATTCAGCTCGATACCTTCTTCAATGCCCAGACGCTTCACCAGGGAGCCTGCCGCACGGTTACGAATCACGCACTCAACCGGAACCATATCCAGTTTTTTCACCAGACATTCCGTATCGGACAGCAACGCTTCCATCTGGGTCGGGATACCCGCTTCGGCCAGTTTGGTCATAATGAAGTGGTTGAACTTGTTGTTCACCATGCCTTTACGATCGAACTGCTCAATGCGGGCGCCATCCCCTGCTGACGTATCATTGCGGAACTCGAGCACCAACAGATCCGGGTTCTCCGTGCTGTATACGGTCTTCGCTTTGCCACGATACAACTCAGCTTGCTTCTGCATCTTCATTACTCCTGGTGTGATAATTTGCATTCAAAACGGGGTATATTATGCCACGCACACGTTTGCGTAGCACGAAAATAAAAAGGGCGGGATTAACCCGCCCTCGTATTTATTTGCTGAATGCTGCCTGGAAGACAGCGACCAGCGCATCGTTCTGCGCCTGGGTCAGCGTGTGACCTTTTGGATCGATAAACTGCAGGCTGCTGCGGTTATCGAGGTCACCTACCTGAATCTTGTAATCACCGGAGGCAAGCTGAGGATCTTTGGCGCCCAGCTCCTGCCACGCGCTGTCGGACAGCGGCTTATAGGTCGCCGTCATGCTGCCGGTTGAACGGGTGCTGTCGGTCACTTTCATGCCCACTTTTTCCAGCGTCGCTGGCAGGCGCTGCCAGGTCTGGTTAAACGGTGCACGCACCACCAGCATTGGCAGGCCGGTGTCATCCGCGCCGCTCTGAACGTCGTAAGTGACGCCGTTACGGTTCTGCGCGGCGTTGGCGGCATCGGTAGCGGTCTTATCCAGACCTGCGGCGATCACGTTCAGCATTTCAGTGCTGTAACGCTGCATAGATGCGGCATCCGCAACCGGTTTACCCGCCTGCTCCAGGTTCAACAGCTTAACGTTAACTGCCTGCTGGTAACCCTGTGGTTTCACGGAGACCTGATAGCGTCCACGGTACTGCTGATCTTCATCAAGACGGTTCCACTCGATCCAGTCGGTGGTTAACGTCTGGCTGGCGTCATCGCGCTTATCAATGGTGTAATTCTTCGCCTGAATAACGCTGACGACCTGTGGCCACAGATTGCTTCCGCGCGCGCTTTCAACCAGCAGAGACGCCGTGTCACCGGTGAACTGGGTACGCGCCCCGCTTACCAGCGCCAGAGGCTGGGCTGGCGGACGAATATCAAGCGCTTTACCAACCAGGCCGCTGCCGTTGGTCACGGGAATATTATAATCGCCGTTTTGAATCGGCAGGATCATACCAGCCGGTGCATGAAGTTCAGCAAGCGGGGTCGCATCCAGATAGGATTCATCACCGCTCACCTGGCGCTTGTAGCGCGAGTCTGAACTACAGGCAGCGAGCAGCATAACAAGCGAAACACTCGCAACCTTCGCCAGGCGCGACTTCTGTACTGAATAAGCCATCAAATCTCCCTAAACTTTACAGCAAACCGGCATGCTTCAGCGCTGCCCTGACGATGTCGCGACCGTGGTCGGTAATCGGTGTCATTGGCAAACGCAGCGTATCGGATGCTACAAGCCCCAACTCCTTACACGCCCATTTCACTGGGATCGGATTGGGTTCGACAAATAATTTATTGTGCAACGGCATCAGACGCTGATTAATGACACGCGCTTCATTATAGTGACCGGCTGCGGCCAGTTTGCACATTTCAGCCATATCGCGCGCCGCAACGTTCGCCGTTACGGAGATCACGCCATGACCACCAAGCTGCATAAAGTCCAGCGAGGTCGCATCATCACCACTCAACAGGATAAAGTCGTCTGAAACCAGCTCTTTGATCTGATGAACGCGGCTTAAGTTCCCTGTCGCCTCTTTAATACCGATAATATTTTTTACTTCCGAGAGACGACCAACGGTTTCCGGCAGCATATCGCAGCCGGTACGGGACGGCACATTATACAGAATTTGTGGCAAGTCAGTATGTTCAGCGATGGCTTTGAAGTGCTGGAACAAACCTTCCTGAGTAGGACGGTTGTAGTAAGGGGTGACCGTCAGACAGCCCACGATGCCGCTGTCGTTAAAACGTTTGGTCAGGCTGATCGCTTCTGCGGTCGCATTAGCACCTGTCCCCGCAATGACCGGAATACGTCCGTCAGCCAGTTCCAGGGTCAGCATAACCACATCGCCGTGCTCTTCATGGCTCAGCGTTGCAGATTCACCGGTAGTCCCTACCGAAACGATCGCCGAGGTTCCATTGGCGACATGGTAATCAATCAGCTTTTTCATGCTGGACCGGCAGACATTACCTTTTTCATCCATCGGTGTAACAAGCGCGACAATACTTCCCGTGAACATGAGCCATCCTCTGTGCGAACAAGAGCCTCAATGGTACGTTTGGAACTGTAATAAAAGCAAGCGACCTGAGGCCCTCTGGCGGTTGTATGCACGTTTTTTTTATGCTTTCCTTAGGAAGACTTAACCATGCAAAGGAAGAACAGGTTTGACAACCTCATCACAACATTACCTGGTTATCACCGCGCTGGGTGCCGACAGGCCGGGTATCGTGAACACCATCACCCGTCACGTGAGCAGCTGCGGCTGTAACATCGAAGACAGCCGCCTGGCGATGCTCGGCGAAGAGTTCACGTTTATCATGCTGCTGTCCGGAACATGGAATGCCATTACCCTTATTGAATCCACCCTGCCGCTGAAAGGCGCGGAGCTGGATTTGCTGATCGTCATGAAGCGCACCACCGCGCGCCCGCGTCCGGCCATGCCCGCGACCGTCTGGGTGCAGGTTGAAGTCCCTGATTCTCCGCATCTGATTGAGCGCTTTACCGCGCTGTTCGACAGCCATCAGATGAACATTGCCGAACTCGTCTCCCGCACGCAGCCGGGCGACGAAAGCACCGTTCCCACGCTCTTTATTCAAATTACCGCA
Organism: Enterobacter cloacae complex sp. P47BA; assembly: GCF_014930485.1. Taxonomy (NCBI): domain Bacteria; kingdom Pseudomonadati; phylum Pseudomonadota; class Gammaproteobacteria; order Enterobacterales; family Enterobacteriaceae; genus Enterobacter; species Enterobacter cloacae complex sp. P47BA. The sequence continues at coordinate 92,323 of NZ_JADBRF010000021.1, forward strand.
CACAGCCCTGCCTCGCAGGATGCGTCAAATATCGAGCAAGCGTTCAAAGCCCTCTGTACAGAATTAAACGCGCAGGGCAGTATAAGCGTCGTCAATTATTCGCAGCACGAACAGGATGGAGTTGAGTAATGAATCCACTGAAAGCCGGTGACATCGCACCGAAATTTAGCTTACCGGATCAAGACGGTGAGCAAGTAAATTTGACCGACTTCCAGGGACAGCGTGTTCTGGTCTATTTCTACCCGAAAGCCATGACCCCCGGCTGCACCGTACAGGCCTGCGGCTTACGCGACAACATGGACGAGTTGAAGAAAGTCGGCGTGGAAGTGCTGGGAATCAGCACGGATAAACCAGAAAAGCTGTCACGATTTGCGGAAAAAGAGCTGCTGAACTTCACGCTGCTATCCGACGAAGATCACCAGGTCTGCGAGCAGTTCGGCGTCTGGGGTGAAAAGACCTTTATGGGTAAAACCTACGACGGCATTCACCGCATCAGCTTCCTGATTGACGCTGACGGTAAAGTTGAACATGTGTTTGACGACTTCAAAACCAGCAACCACCACGACGTGGTGTTGAACTGGCTGAAAGCAAGCGCCTGAAGTGAGTGTCGGGTGGCGGCTTCGCCTTACCCGACCTGCAAGGTAAATGCAAAACGGTAGCGCATGCTACCGTTTTTAGTGTTTGCCCCCTTTCCCCGTGGGCTGAGGAATCCCCAGTAATTTTTTTCCTGAAGCGATGAACATTGCTTCAGAGAAATGAATAACTTACAGCGATGTCCTGGTCCGGCTGTAAATC
>NZ_JADBRF010000022.1:0-83027 GCF_014930485.1 Enterobacter cloacae complex sp. P47BA
GAAGTGAAACGCCGTAGCGCCGATGGTAGTGTGGGGTCTCCCCATGTGAGAGTAGGGAACTGCCAGGCATCAAATAAGTGAAGAGGCCATCCGAAAGGATGGCCTTTTTGCGTTTCTGCGCTGCACAAACCGTAGGCCGGGTAAGGCGAAGCCGCCACCCGGCAAGTCAGACCGCACACCACTTCACAATAAACTCAGCAATCCCATCCTCATCATTTAAATCCAGCACCGGAACCTCAATATCGAGAGCAACATCGCTGGCCACCGCAATCACATGCTCATCCAGCGTTAACTCGCTGATATCGTGCCCGGCATCACTTCTGAACAGTAGGATCTTAGGCACGGCCTCATGCTTAAATCCCTCAACCAGCACCAGATCCAGCGTGGAATGATCCATCCGGCTCACCAGATACGCGAGATCCAGCGGTGCCTCATCCGGCGTTTCTGTCATCAATGCCCAACGCTGGTTGCTTGCTACCATTGTCTGCGCGGCACCCACTTTGCGCAGCTCATAGCTATCTTTGCCCGGCTTATCGATATCCATATTATGGTGAGTATGCTTAATCAAGCCTGGACGAATACCGCGGGCGCACAGTGCGGGTATCAGTTTTTTCAGCAACGTGGTTTTTCCTGTCCCACTCCAGGCTGAAATGGCTAAAACAGAATTCATCTCTTCTCCTGCATGGCCTGTAAATCTTCTATTGTGTTCACATTCACGAACGATGTTTTCATGTCGCTAAAATCAACAGTATGTCCGCCGACCTTACGCATAAACACCATCACTCTTCGCTCTCCGGAAGCCAGATAGTCGCTCATAGCAGGAATCAAGGATCGGTTAATGAGCGCGATAGTTGGGTGGTCGCGCTCGCCGTCATGCACCCAGACCACGGGTGAATCACCTCGCTGTTGCACCATCCGTTCCACCAGGCAGGTGGGTATATATGGCGTATCACACGAACAAAAGAGAAACCACTCTCCCTGCGACTGCTGCATCACCGAAAGCATACCGGCCAGCGGCCCCGGAAAATCTGCGAGATTATCCTGATAAACGGGAAACCCGCTGCGCTGGTAAATATCGATATGGCGATTTGCGCTCAGCGCCATTGCCGATACCTGATCGACAAGCGTATCAGCGACATGCTGCCATAAGGGCTTGCCTTTCAGGAGCTGTAGTCCTTTATCTTCCCCGCCCATCCGCGTAGCTCTGCCGCCTGCCAGAACGACCCCAGTGATTTCCAGGCTAAGATTCACGAATATCGCCTCTTTTATTGTGGGATTGACCCTGCTAACGTGTCACTCTAAATGAAAGGAGCACCACCATGAAATGTAAACGTCTGAATGAAGTCATTGAACTCCTCCAGCCAGCCTGGCAAAAAGAGCCAGAGCTGAATCTGATGCAATTCTTACAGAAACTGGCAAAAGAGTCAGGTTTTGACGGCGATCTGGCAGACCTTTCTGACGACATCCTGATCTACCACCTCAAAATGCGCGACTCAGCCAAAGATGCTGTTATTCCTGGTATTCAGAAGGATTATGAGGAAGATTTTAAAACTGCATTGCTGCGCGCCCGAGGCGTAATTAAAGAGTAAAAGCTTGTAAGCGGAGCCACCGAAATCGCTACAAGATGATATCCTGAATCATTCGTATAATTTCCGGATGATCGGATGAACGACCAGGCTTTTACTTTCCAGACACTACACCCGGATACCATTATGGATGCCCTGTTTGAACAGGGTATTCGTGTGGATTCCGGGCTAACTCCGTTAAACAGCTACGAAAACCGCGTCTATCAATTTCAGGACGAGGATCGTCAGCGCTTCGTCGTAAAGTTCTATCGCCCTGAACGTTGGTCTGCACAGCAAATTCAGGAGGAGCACCAGTTTGCTCACGATCTGCTGGTTGATGACGTCCCCGTTGCCGCACCGATAAAGTTCAATAACCAAACGCTGCTCACGCATGAAGGGTTTTACTACGCCGTATTCCCCAGTCTGGGTGGCCGCCAGTTTGAAGCGGATAATATCGATCAGATGGAGTGGGTTGCTCGCTATCTGGGACGCATTCATCAGACGGGACGTAAAACAGCGTTCACTGCCCGACCAACGATCGGGATTCATGAATATCTCACCGAACCACGTCAGATATTCGAAACGTCTGCGCTGATCCCCGCTGCGTTGAAGGATGATTTCCTCAACGCCACCGATAAGCTTATTGCTGCGGTGAAAACCTGCTGGCGTGATGATATTTCCGTTCTGCGCCTGCATGGCGATTGTCACGCCGGAAATATTCTCTGGCGCGATGGCCCACTGTTTGTCGATCTCGACGATGCGCGCATGGGACCAGCGGTTCAGGATCTGTGGATGCTGCTCAATGGCGACAAAGCCGAGCAGCGCATGCAGCTTGAAACGATTATTGAAGCCTATGAAGAATTTAGCCCGTTTAATTCAGACGAAATTGCCCTGATTGAGCCTTTACGTGCGATGCGTTTTGTTTATTATCTCGCATGGTTAATCAGGCGTTGGGACGATCCCGCATTTCCTCGTAATTTCCCGTGGCTTACCGGAGAAGATTACTGGCGCAGCCAGATATCTACATTCACTCAGCAGGTTAAGGTTCTTCAGGAACCCCCTCTGCAATTAACGCCGATGTATTAATTGGACACACCCAGGAGAGAGTTAATCATGAAAAAAATTTGGCTGGCGCTGGCAGGTATGATTCTGGCATTTAGCGCTTCTGCTGCGCAGTTTACCGACGGTAAACAGTTTATCACGCTGGAAAAGCCGGTTGCTGGCGAGCCACAGGTTCTGGAGTTCTTCTCATTCTATTGCCCGCACTGCTATCAATTCGAAGAGGTGCTGCATGTTTCTGACAACGTGAAGAAAAAGCTGCCGGAAGGCACCAAAATGACCAAGTACCACGTTGAATTCCTGGGCCCGTTGGGTAAAGACCTGACTCAGGCGTGGGCGGTTGCGATGGCGCTGGGCGTGGAAGATAAAATCACTGCTCCAATGTTCGAGGCCGTACAGAAAACCCAGACCGTTCAGACCACTGCGGATATCCGCAAAGTGTTCGTTGATGCCGGTGTGAAAGGTGAAGAGTACGACGCCGCGTGGAACAGCTTTGTAGTGAAATCTCTGGTTGCTCAGCAGGAAAAAGCGGCTGCTGATCTGCAGCTTCAGGGCGTTCCGGCGATGTTTGTTAACGGCAAATATCAGCTGAACATGCAGGGCATGGACACCAGCAGCATGGATATTTTCGTACAGCAGTATGCTGATACCGTGAAATACCTGGTTGAGAAGAAGTAATTTCGTTGATATGAAAACGCCGGTCACTGACCGGCGTTTTTGTATGAAGATTTAATGCTGTCTATCTGTTCGTCTTTCTCTTTCCAGAGCGTATTAAGCCACTGCTGGAAACCACGTTTGAAATTCTTATCGTTAACGTAGTCACCGTGCAGCCCGGCATCGATCGGCACTAAATTCACCCGAACAACAATGCGAGTCAGCTTGCCGCTGAGCATATCGAAGAATGGCGTCCTGTCATTTTCCGGATAGCAGAGCGTAACGTTCAGAAGTTTATCGAACTGTGCACCCAGCACGTTAAGCGCCATCGCAATACCCGCCGCCTTTGGCGGAAGCAGGTTCTGATAAGGGGAGCGTGTTTGTTGATGTTTATCTTCCGTAAACCGTGAGCCTTCCACAAAGTTCACGATGGTCGTTGGATGTGCGCGAAACTTTTCACAGGAGCGGCGCGTGGTCTCCACATCCTTACCGCGACGCTCCGGATGACGAATCAGATAGCTGCGCGAATAGCGTTTCATAAACGGCATATCGAGCGCCCAGCAGGCCAGCCCGATAAAGGGCACCCAGGCGAGCTGCTGCTTCAGGAAGTACTTGTTCATCGGGATATGTTTGCGAAAAAGCACGCATAACACCACGATGTCCGCCCAGCTGTGATGATTGCAGATCAGCAGGTACCAGTTCTTTTTGTTGAGGCTCTCCAGCCCTTCGACATCCCACTTCAGATGCGGATTCAGGCACAGCAGGATCGCTAGCCCTTCACACCAGCAATACATCATGAAATTACAAAACGCAGAGACGGATCGCCACACCGCAGGCACAGGCAGCAGCAGTTTAACGATCCCGGCGATAATGATTGGCACAGAACACGCAATCGTCACCAGAATTGTTAAAATGATGCTTAGCGGTAATGTTATTGCAGCGAGCAATCTCGACATGATGAGCTTTTTCAGGTGGTTAGCTTTAATGGACCCGCCGATGATACGGCGCTGGGGGCTGATTTTATCAGAAAAGTGACAAAATTATGGCGCTTTCATATCGTCAATAGACGGCTTTTCCCCTGAAGCAGAAGATTTCTCTATTATTGTGCGCTAATCAGGACTTATATCCACATAGACTAAATTGCCATCAGCAGGCTATTTTCATGCAGTGTTAGTTGTTAACGTTATGATATGTAATAATTTATTCTCAACGCGCACCTGCTTTTAGTATCTGTTTTTCATTTGAAGTGAAAATATTCACAAACTTATCCACAGTTTGAATTTTGCGAGCGATCCTCACGATCGCAAAATCTTTTCCTGTATCGAACCTGAATAACTGATGTTTTCATCCTTCTGTGGCATCCTTTACGCATAAATTGATTAAAGGCACGGACATTATGGTTCAGATCCCAGAAAACCCACTTATTCTCGTCGACGGCTCTTCTTACCTGTATCGGGCGTACCATGCGTTTCCTCCTCTGACCAATAGCGCAGGGGAACCTACCGGCGCGATGTACGGCGTGCTGAACATGCTACGCAGCCTGATTCTTCAGTATCAGCCCACCCATGCGGCTGTCGTTTTTGATGCGAAAGGCAAAACCTTCCGCGATGAGCTGTTCGAACATTACAAATCCCATCGTCCGCCAATGCCTGACGATCTGCGTGCGCAGATTGAGCCACTGCACGCCATGGTGAAAGCAATGGGCCTGCCGCTGCTGGCCGTCTCTGGAGTGGAGGCTGACGACGTCATCGGTACGCTGGCGCGTGAAGCTGAAAAAATGGGCCGTCCGGTGCTGATCAGCACCGGTGATAAAGATATGGCGCAGCTGGTGACGCCAGGTATTACCCTGATCAACACCATGACCAACACCATTCTGGGGCCAGAAGAAGTAGTCACTAAGTATGGCGTGCCGCCAGAGCTGATTATCGACTTCCTCGCGTTGATGGGCGACTCCTCGGATAACATTCCTGGCGTTCCTGGCGTCGGTGAAAAAACCGCGCAGGCGCTGCTTCAGGGGCTGGGTGGCCTGGATACGATCTACGCGGAATCAGACAAAATCGCCGGACTTTCCTTCCGTGGCGCAAAAACCATGGCCGGGAAGCTGGAAGAGAACAAAGAGGTGGCTTATCTCTCCTATAAGCTGGCAACAATCAAAACCGATGTGGAACTGGAGCTGGGCTGTGAGCAGTTGGAAGTGCAACAGCCTTCCGCTGACGACCTGCTGAGCCTGTTTAAGAAATACGAATTCAAGCGCTGGACCACTGACGTAGAAGCCGGTAAATGGCTGCAGGCTAAAGGGGCCAAACCTGCTGCTAAGCCGAAAGAGACGATTGTCGTTGATGCCGAAGATCAGGCGGAAGAAGAAGCCGCAGCGCTCTCCTTCGACAACTACGAAACCATTCTGGAAGAGTCACAGCTGATCGCCTGGATCGAGAAACTGAAAAAAGCGCCGGTCTTTGCCTTTGACACCGAAACAGACAGCCTCGACAACATCTCAGCCAATATGGTGGGATTGTCCTTTGCGACAGAGCCGGGTATTGCCGCCTACGTTCCCGTGGCGCACGACTACCTGGATGCGCCGGAGCAGATCTCCCGCGAGCGCGCGCTCGAGCTACTGAAGCCGATTCTGGAAGACGAAAAGGCGCTGAAGGTTGGGCAAAACCTCAAGTACGACCGCGGCATTCTGCAGAACTACGGCATTGAGCTGCGCGGGATTGCCTTTGACACTATGCTCGAATCCTACATTCTGGACAGCGTGGCGGGCCGCCATGATATGGATTCCTTATCTGACCGCTGGCTCAAGCACAAAACCATTACCTTTGAAGAGATTGCCGGTAAAGGGAAAAATCAGCTCACCTTTAACCAGATTGCTCTTGAAGAGGCAGGGCGCTACGCGGCGGAAGATGCCGACGTCACGCTGCAACTGCATCTGAAGATGTGGCCGAAACTGCAGAAGCACGAAGGTCCGCTGAACGTATTCCAGCATATTGAAATGCCGCTGGTGCCCGTGCTGTCCCGTATCGAACGCAATGGCGTTAAGATCGATCCAACGGTGCTGCATAACCACTCTGGCGAGCTCGCGCAGCGTTTGACCGAGCTCGAGCAGAAAGCGCATGAGCTTGCAGGCGAGCCGTTTAACCTCTCTTCACCGAAGCAGCTGCAAACCATTCTGTTTGAAAAGCAGGGCATCAAGCCGCTGAAGAAAACCCCTGGCGGCGCGCCGTCAACCTCTGAAGAGGTGCTGGAAGAGCTGGCGCTGGACTACCCGCTGCCAAAAGTGATTCTGCAGTACCGCGGTCTCGCGAAGCTGAAGTCTACCTACACGGACAAACTTCCACTGATGATCAACCCGAAAACGGGCCGTGTGCACACGTCGTATCATCAGGCGGTAGCGGCAACCGGGCGTCTCTCGTCAACCGATCCTAACCTGCAGAACATTCCGGTGCGTAACGAAGAGGGCCGCCGTATTCGCCAGGCTTTCATCGCACCAGAGGATTATCTGATTGTCTCGGCGGACTACTCGCAAATTGAACTGCGCATTATGGCGCACCTGTCCCGCGATAAAGGTCTGCTGACGGCATTTGCGGAAGGAAAAGACATCCACCGGGCGACCGCGGCGGAGGTCTTTGGTTTACCGCTGGACAACGTGACCAACGAACAGCGCCGCAGTGCAAAAGCGATCAACTTCGGTCTAATCTACGGCATGAGCGCGTTTGGCCTTTCACGCCAGCTAAACATTCCGCGCAAAGAGTCGCAGAAGTATATGGATCTTTACTTCGAGCGTTATCCGGGCGTTCTGGAATATATGGAACGCACCCGCGCGCAGGCGAAAGAGAAAGGTTACGTTGAAACCCTGGATGGCCGTCGTCTCTATCTCCCGGACATCAAATCCAGCAACGCGGCGCGCCGCGCTGGCGCAGAGCGTGCGGCGATCAACGCCCCGATGCAGGGTACCGCAGCGGACATCATCAAGCGCGCAATGATCGCTGTTGATGCCTGGCTGGAGAAAGAGAAGCCGCGCGTGAAAATGATCATGCAGGTACACGATGAACTGGTGTTTGAAGTGCACAAAGACGATCTCGATATTGTGTCGAAAAAGATCCACGAACTCATGGAAAGCAGCATGACGCTAGACGTGCCGTTGCTGGTGGAAGTGGGAAGTGGTGAAAACTGGGATCAGGCTCACTAAAGGTTCTGTGAATAACGCGCTTTTTATGTAAGTTAGCAACATAACAACGCGCGTTTTGTGACGATCATTAGAATTCCCTATGTAAAGAATGAAAAAAAACTACAAAAAGTGCTTTTTCTACAGCAAAAAAAGGGGTAGAGTTATCGACGTAGGGTACAGAGGTAAGATGTTCTATCTTTCAGACCTTTTACTTCACGTAATCGGATTTGGCTGAATATTTTAGCCGCCCCAGTCAGTAATGACTGGGGCGTTTTTTATTGCGGCAAAGAAAAGTTCGGGCAAAAAAAAGCGCGGACATCGCCGCGCTCGGTATTACTCTTCTTCCGCTTCCGTCGCGGGTTCCAGCTCGTTAAACCAGCTGTCGAGCTTCTGACGCAGCTTGTCCACGCCCTGTTTTTTCAGCGAAGAGAAAGGCTCAACCTGTACATCGCCATTGAAGGCCAGTACCGCTTCGCGAACCATATTCACCTGCGCTTTACGCGCGCCGCTTGCCAGCTTGTCGGCTTTCGTCAGCAGCACCAGCACGGCGATATCGCTTGCTACGGCCCAGTCGATCATCTGCTGATCGAGATCTTTTAGCGGGTGACGAATATCCATCAGCACCACCAGACCTTTCAGGCACAGGCGTTTTTCCAGGTATTCGCCCAGCGCACGCTGCCACTTGATCTTCATCTCTTCAGGCACCTGCGCGTAGCCGTATCCCGGCAAGTCTACGAGGCGTTTGCCTTCAGCCACTTCAAAGAGGTTAATCAGCTGGGTACGGCCAGGTGTTTTTGAGGTACGTGCCAGGTTCTTCTGATTGGTCAGCGTATTCAGGGCGCTGGATTTCCCCGCATTTGAGCGGCCAGCAAATGCCACTTCAATACCAGTATCAGAAGGCAGGTGGCGAATATCGGGCGCACTGGTGACAAAATGCGTCTGTTGGTAGTTCCAGGTAGTCACGTGGTCGTCTCCAAAAATCGTAATCTGGAGGGATTATACCCGAATGCGGGCAAAAGGCTTTTCTGATTGCACGAGGCTTGCAGGCGAATGCCCAAACGGCTGTGAGAGATCGGCTAATGTTGCTATGGGAGATTTCAGAGAATTCGCAGACGTCAAAAAATGCAAACTGTTTTAAATCATAAGCTTATTTCCAGGTAATTATCTGAAAATCCGTATTTGTACCGTTTCGTTGCTTGTTAGTTTAACGGAACAAGGTAAAGTATGCGGCAAGGCGAGGAAGCCAACAGGAAATCGACTTAAGGATTAGGGTCAGGAGCGCCAGGAGGCGAAGACGCAGGATAGTCAGGACGACCAGCGCCTGGAGGCGTTTTAACAGGAAATGGAACCATACACGGACGGTATCAGCCAAAGGATAAACAGGGTGTGTTGTTGGTAAACATGGAATGTCTGACCCGTTAAGGGTTGTGAGTCAGGAAAAAAGGCGACAGATTGCTCTGTCGCCTTTTTTCTTTGCTTGCTTTCTGCTAGATTTCGCCGCAATTCTATACTGAAGAAAACGACTTTAAGATAAAACATCATGAAAAAACCAACCTCCGCTGCGGGCGCGAAACGCCCTGCAAAAGCACGCCGCAAAACGCGCGAAGAACTGAACCAGGAAGCGCGCGACCGCAAACGCGACAAAAAACATCGCGGTCATGCTGCGGGTAGCCGTGCCAACGGCGGTGGTGCAGCGGGCGCCTCTGCAAAAGGCAAACAGCAGAAAGACCCTCGTATCGGCAGTAAAACTCCCATTCCACTGGGCGTGACAGACACCCCGGTTACTAAGCAGCACAAACCAAAGAGCGAGAAACCTATGCTTTCACCGCAGGCTGAGCTGGATATGCTGGAGAACGATGAGCGCCTGGATGCGCTGCTGGAACGTCTTGAAGAGGGTGAAACCCTGACCGCTGAAGAGCAGTCCTGGGTGGACGCCAAACTGGACCGCATTGATGAACTGATGCAGAAGCTGGGTCTGTCCTACGATGATGAAGAAGACGAAGAGGAAGACGAAAAGCAGGAAGATATGATGCGTCTGCTGAAAGGTGGAAACTAACATTTGCACCCGGCAGGTACACTCGTCCTGCTTATAACCCTTCCGGTTATATGTTATCTGGTGTGGTTATTCGTTAAACTACGGCGGTTGTCGCGGCGACAGAAGTGGCTGCGCACCCGAATGATGGCCCGCAACGGGACCAGAGCGGGCCGCCGTATACGAACGCGACACCAACGGAAGGAGTGAGCATGTCTGTACCAACTATCGACTGGGATTTGGCCCTAATCCAGAAGTATAACTATTCCGGGCCGCGTTATACCTCATACCCCACCGCGCTGGAGTTCTCCGATGCCTTCGGCGAGGCGGATTTTCTGCAGGCCGTCGCGCGCTATCCAGAGCGTCCGCTGTCGCTCTACGTCCATATTCCGTTCTGTCATAAGCTCTGCTACTTCTGCGGCTGCAATAAAATCGTGACCCGTCAGCAGCATAAAGCCGACCAATACCTCGATGCGCTCGAACAGGAAATTGTGCACCGCGCGCCGCTTTTTAAAGGGCGTCACGTCAGCCAGCTTCACTGGGGCGGCGGCACGCCAACGTATCTCAATAAGGCGCAAATAAGCCGCCTGATGACGCTGCTGCGCGGAAATTTCAATTTTAACGACGACGCCGAAATCTCGATCGAAGTCGATCCGCGTGAAATTGAGCTGGATGTACTGGATCACTTACGCGTCGAAGGCTTTAATCGTCTGAGCATGGGCGTGCAGGATTTCAATAAAGAGGTGCAGCGTCTGGTCAACCGCGAGCAGGACGAAGAGTTTATCTTCGCCTTACTCAACCACGCACGCGACATTGGCTTTACCTCGACCAACATCGACCTGATTTACGGCCTGCCAAAGCAGACGCCGGAGAGCTTCGCCTTCACGCTGAGGCGCGTGGCTGAACTTAGCCCGGACCGCCTGAGCGTCTTTAACTACGCGCACCTGCCGACGCTATTCGCCGCCCAGCGCAAAATCAAAGATGCCGATCTGCCTTCTGCCCAGCAGAAGCTGGATATCCTGCAGGAAACCATCACCTCTCTGACCGAGAGCGGCTATCAATTTATCGGCATGGATCACTTTGCCCGTCCGGATGACGAGCTGGCGATTGCCCAGCGTGACGGCGTTCTGCACCGCAACTTCCAGGGTTACACCACTCAGGGCGATACCGATCTGCTCGGCATGGGTGTCTCCGCCATCAGCATGATCGGTGACTGCTACGCGCAGAACCAGAAAGAGCTGAAGCTCTACTACCAGCAGGTTGATGCAACCGGCAACGCGCTGTGGCGCGGCATCGCGCTGACCCGTGACGACTGCATTCGTCGTGATGTGATTAAGGCGCTTATCTGCAACTTCCGTCTCGACTTTAGCGACGTGGAAGCACAGTGGGATCTGACATTCAGCGAATATTTTGCGGAAGACCTGAAGCTGATTGCGCCGCTGGCAAAAGACGGGCTGGTGGATGTGTCGGAGAACGCGATTGAGGTCACGCCGAAAGGGCGTCTGTTGATCCGTAATATCTGCATGTGCTTTGACGCGTATCTGCGCCAGAAGGCGCGTATGCAGCAGTTTTCACGGGTGATTTAAGGCGCAAAGCCGGGTAAGGCGAAGCCGCTACCCGGCTTTTACATTTCAACCTGCTAGCTAAACAGCCCAACCAGCGCCGCACATAATACCGCAGCAACAGCGGTTTGCGGCGTGTGGCTTTCAGCTGCTCCGCTCGACAGTAAAGTCACTAATGATTCCAGCATGATGGTTCCCCCAATTTCCGGGCACGATCATACAAAACTCATCGGAACAGTAAAGCGCAAAATAACGGCAATTTGCGCTCAATTAATAACCTTTACACAGCGGCGTACGATCACTCCATTCCCAGCTCTTTCAGCTTGCGCGTCAGGGTATTACGTCCCCATCCCAGCAGGCGCGCGGCTTCCTGCTTATGGCCCTGCGTATGACGAAGCGCGGTGGTCAACAGCGTACGCTCCATCTCTGGCTGAGCCTCAGACAGCAGGTTTTGATGACCGGAACGCAGCGCGCGGTCGGCCCACTGCGCCAGCAGCGTTGCCCAGCTGTCCGGCAGCGCGTGCCCGGTGCTGCTTTCGGGCGCGGTGGCCTCAAACAGTTCGGCAGGGAGATCCTGAATCAACACTTCCTGTCCGGCGGCCATCACGGTCAGCCAGCGGCAGGTGTTTTCCAGCTGGCGAACGTTGCCCGGCCACGCCAGACGGGTGAGGGCGGCATCGGTTTCCGGGTGAAGCTGCTTGGCTTCCACGCCCAGCTCGCGGGCCGCCACCTGCAGGAAATGACGCGCCAGGCGCGGGATATCTTCCCGACGCTCGCGCAGCGGCGGCAGGTGGACGCGGATCACATTCAGGCGATGGAATAAATCCTCACGGAATTTGCCCTCCTGCACGCGCAGCTCCAGGTTCTGGTGCGTCGCGGCGATAATACGCACGTCCACCTTCACCGGCGCATAGCCGCCCACGCGGTAAAACTGCCCGTCGGCCAGCACGCGCAGCAGGCGAGTTTGAACGTCCAGCGGCATATCGCCGATCTCGTCCAGGAATAGCGTGCCGCCGTCAGCCTGCTCAAAGCGCCCCTGGCGAATGGTATTCGCGCCGGTAAACGCCCCTTTTTCGTGGCCGAACAGCTCGGACTCAATCAAATCCTTCGGGATCGCCGCCATATTGAGGGCGATAAACGGCGCTTTTGCCCGCGGGCTGTGGCGATGTAACGCATGCGCCACCAGCTCTTTACCTGTACCCGATTCCCCGTTAATCAACACGCTGATGGACGAGCGGGACAGACGGCCAATAATGCGAAACACGTCCTGCATCGCCGGCGCTTCGCCGATGATGTCAGTGGTTGGCCCAAAATCGGGCGCGTGGCGCGGCTGTTGTTGCTCCTGGTAGTGGCTAATCGCGCGCTCAACCAGCGCCACCGCTTCGTCGATATCGAACGGTTTGGGCAGATAATCGAACGCCCCTTGCTGATAGGCGCTCACCGCGGCATCCAGGTCGGAATGAGCCGTCATTATGATGACCGGAAGCATAGGATGGCGCTGTTTGATCTGCTTTAACAGCGCCAGCCCGTCCATGCCCGGCATGCGAATATCCGACAGCAGAACGTCCGGCGTTTTGGTGGTGAGTGCGTCGAGCACCTCGCTGCCGCTCTCAAACGTCGTGCAGCTTAAACCTGCCCCTGTGAGTGCGCGTTCAAGCACCCAACGGATGGAGCTATCGTCATCGACTACCCAGACTATCCCTCGTTGCATAAACGTCACCTTTATTTTTTAATCGGCAGGAAAACCGAAAACTCGGTATGTCCCGGCCAACTGGTAAATTCAATTTTTCCGGAGTGCTGATCGATCAAGCTGCGGGCGATAGATAAGCCCAGTCCCGTACCGCCTTCGCGCCCGCTTACCATTGGGTAGAACAGGGTGTCCTGCAGATGAGAAGGAATGCCAGGCCCGTTATCCTCAACGTCGATGCGTGCCGCCAGACGATAGCGCACGCCGTGCAGCGTGAGCTGGAAGGCGGTGCGGGTGCGTAAAATAATCTCGCCCCCTTCCGGCCCCAGCGCCTGCAGGGCATTGCGCACAATATTCAGCAGAACCTGCTCAATCTGGTCCGGGTCATGCGCCAGTTCCGGCAGGCTTGGGTCGTAATCACGCACCAGCGTGACGTTCTCCGGCAGCTCCATGGAGACGAGCTTCACCACCCGTTCAGCGACTTTATGAATACTTTCTGAAACGTGCATACCCGGCTGCTGCGGCCCGAGCAGGCGATCGACCAGGTTACGCAGGCGATCCGCCTGCTCAATGATGACGTTGGTGTACTCCGCCAGCGCGGGATCGGGCAGCGCCTTGGTCAGAAGCTGCGCCGCGCCGCGTAACCCACCCAGCGGGTTTTTGATTTCATGCGCCAGACCGCGTACCAGGTCACGGGCGGCAATTTGCTGCGCATGCTGAAGCTGCTCCTGGCTCAGGCGACGCTGATTATCCATCGGCGCCATTTCCAGCAGGATCAGTCCTTCGGGAAGACGTTGCGCGGTAAGAGAGAGAATATGTGAGCGCCCGTCGATCACCAGCGTGACTTCGTTATCGGTGAACCCCTGACCGGCCTGCAAACTTTCCTGCATCAGGCCAATATTCAGCGAGAAATAGCTCAACAACTCAGGAAGCGGGGTGCCAAACAGTTTGCGTGAACTCTGGGCGAGCAGCTGTTGCGCCGCCGGGTTGGCGTAATGGACGGCCAGCTCGTCGTCGACCAGCAGAATGCTGTTAATCAAAGAATTGAGAATCTGCCCAGCATCGGGCAGCGTGCCAGTTGCCATTCAGCAGTCTCCTGGAGTCGTTGCACTGTTTTAGTGCAGTATAGCGGTTTCGGCGTAAAAAGCGCGTGAGATCAGGTTGTTGGTGGAGAAAAAAGCCCATCCGGAGATGGGCTAAAAGTTTCCACGGCAACTACCCCCGGCGCTTTTGACGCCGGGTAAAACAACTAAATTAAACGCTGTAGTACAGTTCGAACTCAACCGGATGCGGAGTCATACGCACGCGGTCGTTCTCTTCAGTACGCAGGGCGATGTAAGCATCGATAGCGTCGTCAGTGAATACGCCACCCGCAGTCAGGAACTCGCGGTCTGCATCCAGCGCCTGCAGGGCTTCTTCCAGAGAGCCAGCAACCTGTGGGATCTCTTTCGCTTCTTCTGGCGGCAGGTCGTACAGGTTTTTGTCCATCGCTTCGCCTGGGTGAATCTTGTTCTTGATACCGTCCAGACCGGCCATCAGCAGTGCTGCGAAGCACAGGTATGGGTTAGCCGCTGGGTCCGGGAAGCGAACTTCGATACGACGCGCTTTAGGAGACGCCACCACCGGGATACGGATAGAAGCAGAACGGTTACGCGCAGAGTAGGCCAGCATAACTGGCGCTTCGTAGCCCGGGACCAGACGCTTGTAGGAGTTAGTGGTTGGGTTCGCCAGGGCATTGATCGCTTTAGCGTGTTTGATTACGCCGCCGATGTAGTACAGCGCCTGCTCGGACAGACCGGCATATTTGTCGCCAGAGAACAGGTTGGTACCGTTCTTGGACAGAGACATGTGGCAGTGCATACCGGAACCGTTGTCGCCAAACATTGGTTTTGGCATGAAGGTCGCGGTTTTACCGAAACGGTGCGCAACGTTGTGCACAACGTATTTGTAGATCTGAATTTCGTCCGCTTTTTTGGTCATGGTGTTGAAGCGGGTTGCCACTTCGTTCTGACCCGCCGTCGCCACTTCGTGGTGGTGCGCTTCAACAACCAGGCCCATCTCTTCCATCACCAGGCACATGGTGGAACGGATATCCTGTGCAGAGTCGACCGGAGGAACCGGGAAGTAACCGCCTTTCACACCAGGACGGTGACCTTTGTTACCACCTTCGTATTTGGTGGAAGAGTTCCATGCGCCTTCGATGTCGTCGATAGCCACGTGGGAGCCAGAAATAGAGGCACCGAAGCGGATGTCGTCGAACAGGAAGAACTCTGGCTCTGGCCCGAACAGAACGGTGTCCGCGATGCCGGTGGAACGCAGGTACTCTTCAGCGCGTTTAGCGATAGAACGTGGGTCGCGGTCGTAGCCCTGCAGCGTGCCTGGCTCGAGGATGTCGCAGCGGATGATCAGGGTTGGTTCTTCGAAGAACGGATCAATGACCGCAGTGGTTGCGTCTGGCATCAGAACCATGTCGGATTCGTTAATGCCTTTCCAGCCACCAATGGAGGAGCCGTCAAACATTTTGCCTTCTTCAAAGAATTCGGCGTTCACCTGATGAGCAGGGATTGTGACGTGCTGTTCTTTACCTTTGGTATCGGTGAAGCGCAGATCAACAAACTTCACTTCATGTTCGTTCAGCATCGTCAAAACGTGTTCAGCGGACATACTTAACTCTCCAGATTGGTCATTGTCGTCGTGGTAACGAGGTCTTCAATTTCTGTTGGTACTGGCTGTTGCCATGTATTTTTTATAAAGCGAAATCTGTGCCAACTTTTAAAACACCCCAAAAAGGCGTTATCATGCGCACCATAGTGCAAAAGGGCTGCACCATGATGGATTTGTTGCACCAGTATGGTGCTTCAATGTGAACATTAAGCACCATATTGGTGCAATTTACGTTAAAGTGCCCTTTTACCGCTCCGTGAAAGCGATCACAAAGCATCTCTGCAATACTTGTTTGCGGGGGATGTTTGTGATCCTGTTTTGTAGTGCGATTAATCCGTGTACAATAACGCGCTATTTCTAAATGCCTGAGGCAAAGTTGTGATCGAAAATTTGCGTAACATCGCCATCATCGCGCACGTTGACCATGGTAAAACTACCCTGGTTGATAAGCTGCTGCAGCAATCCGGTACGTTTGATGCGCGTGCCGAAACCCAAGAACGCGTGATGGACTCCAACGATTTGGAGAAAGAGCGTGGGATTACCATCCTCGCGAAAAACACCGCGATTAAATGGAATGACTACCGTATCAACATCGTTGATACCCCAGGGCACGCCGACTTCGGTGGTGAAGTTGAACGTGTAATGTCCATGGTAGACTCCGTTCTGCTGGTCGTTGACGCAATGGATGGCCCAATGCCACAGACGCGCTTCGTGACCAAAAAAGCTTTTGCCCATGGTCTGAAGCCAATCGTTGTTATCAACAAAGTTGACCGCCCTGGCGCGCGTCCTGACTGGGTTGTTGACCAGGTCTTCGACCTGTTCGTTAACCTCGACGCGACCGACGAGCAGCTGGACTTCCCTATCGTTTACGCCTCTGCGCTGAACGGTATCGCAGGTCTGGACCACGAAGACATGGCTGAAGACATGACCCCGCTGTATCAGGCGATTGTTGACCGTGTTCCTGCGCCAAACGTTGACCTGGAAGGCACCCTGCAGATGCAGATCTCCCAGCTCGACTACAACAACTACGTTGGCGTAATCGGCATTGGCCGTATCAAGCGCGGTAAAGTGAAGCCTAACCAGCAGGTCACTATCATCGATAGCGAAGGCAAAACCCGTAACGGTAAAGTCGGTAAAGTCCTGACTCACCTGGGTCTTGAGCGTATCGAGAGCGACATCGCTGAAGCGGGCGACATCATCGCGATCACCGGTCTGGGTGAACTGAACATCTCCGACACCATCTGCGATCCGCAGAACGTCGAAGCGCTGCCAGCCCTGTCCGTTGATGAACCAACCGTATCCATGTTCTTCAACGTCAACACCTCTCCGTTCTGTGGTAAAGAAGGTAAGTTCGTTACCTCTCGTCAGATCCTTGACCGTCTGAACAAAGAGCTCGTGCACAACGTTGCGCTGCGCGTTGAAGAAACCGAAGACGCTGATGCATTCCGCGTTTCTGGTCGTGGTGAACTGCACCTGTCTGTTCTGATCGAAAACATGCGTCGTGAAGGTTTCGAGATGGCGGTTTCCCGTCCGAAAGTAATCTTCCGTGAAATCGATGGCCGTAAACAAGAGCCGTTCGAAAACGTAACGCTGGACGTAGAAGAGCAGCACCAGGGTTCTGTGATGCAGGCACTGGGCGAGCGTAAAGGCGACCTGAAAAACATGAATCCAGACGGCAAAGGCCGCGTACGTCTCGACTACGTGATCCCAAGCCGTGGCCTGATCGGCTTCCGTTCTGAGTTCATGACCATGACCTCCGGTACCGGCCTGCTGTACTCCACCTTCAGCCACTACGATGACGTTCGTCCGGGCGAAGTGGGCCAGCGTAACAACGGCGTGCTGATCTCCAACGGTCAGGGTAAAGCGGTCGCGTTTGCGCTGTTCGGTCTGCAGGATCGCGGTAAGCTGTTCCTGGGTCACGGTGCTGAAGTTTACGAAGGCCAGATCATCGGTATTCACAGCCGTTCTAACGACCTGACGGTAAACTGCCTGACCGGTAAGAAGCTGACCAACATGCGTGCGTCCGGTACTGACGAAGCAACGGTTCTGGTTCCACCGATCAAGATGACCCTGGAGCAGGCTCTGGAGTTCATCGATGATGACGAACTGGTAGAAGTGACTCCACAGTCAATTCGTATCCGTAAACGTCACCTGACCGAGAACGATCGTAAACGTGCTATGCGCGGTGCGAAAGAAGACTAATACGGTCAATCCGTAGTAAAAAAAGCCGCTGAGAAATCAGCGGCTTTTTTATTAGAACGAATAACGTAACCCCAGGCGGATCCTGTACTGCTCGCGGTTGTAATCATTCCATCTGTCCAGCCACTGGAGTTCGAGGTACGGCAGCCAGTTTCTGTCGATCTTATAGCTGAACTTGTTGGTAATTTCCCAGTGATGGTCTTTGCCATTTTTGCTGTGGTAGTCATTCACCCGCTGGAAAAAATGCGGCTCAAAGGTGTAGAAAAACGCATCCGTCACCTTGAAATTCCAGTAGTTGGCGAATTCGTGCGTGTCGTTCTTATCCATCTGCCCGTTATAGTCCGGCGTATCGTAATTGTTATGGTTATAGCGATAGCGGAACGTCAGATTAAACCCGTCCGTGAATTTATAGTTGGTATCTAAATAAACCGCGCCACCCGAACCGGCGCTGCTGTCGTTGATCAACCCGCCCGGCTGGAAGGTGAGTTTGTCCGTCGGTTTAAAGAGCGGATACCACCCCTCTATTTCGTTATAGCTGTGCTTGAGCTCATCCCACCTCCCCACGTTGTAGGCGTTGGTGAACATCAACCCCGCGCCCATATCGAAGTTATAGCCGGCACGCAGGATCACTTCGTGCAACTCAGAGGCCGTATTGTAGGCTTCACGGGTTTCAACATATGCCCCGGCGAATACCGGGCAGGACACAGACGACACGATCAGTACAGTGATGATTCTTTTCATAATTTGTCCATGTATCAGGTACAGAAAGGCCTCCCTCCTGATAAACAGGAAGGACATAGTGGCCGGATTTATTGTTATAAAGTGACTGCTGACGCTTTATTGTTGGTGGTTATCTCAGGGGGATTCGCGGTTTGTTTCTTCCGTTTTCCAATCTCCTCAATAATAAAGGCGAAGCGCGCTTCGTTGAGTTTATAAAACAGCCCCATGGTCACGGCGGCGACGATTGCCAGGGCACACGGCCAGAGGAAAATAAGCTGACGCAAACCCAGCAGCGTACCCGCGCTCTGCACGGCGTGAGGAACGTAGCCGATCTGGGTCAGCATGATGCCGGGCAGGAAGCCGGCGAGGGCGGCGGAGATTTTGCGCGAGAAGGTGTAGCCGGTGTAAACCGATCCCTCGGCGCGGATGCCGGTTTTCCACTCGCCGTAATCAACGGTATCCGGCACCAGCGCCCAGTTCAGGCTGTTCACAAACGCGGTGCCGAAAAAGGCCATGCAGGAAAACAGCACGAACAGCAGGGAGCTGGTTCCCCAGAAGAAGTTCAGCACGTCGCCCACCGCCCACAGCGCCAGTCCGCCCAGATAGACCGGCTTCTTGCCAAAGCGCTTCACCGCGCCGGGCACCAGAAACACGCCAATCAGAATGCAGCCCATGCTGAAAAAACCCATCCACGACAGTAGATGCAGGTCGTTGAGCACGTACTGGGTGTAATAGACCTGAATCGCCAGCTTGATGTTGAACGCGGCGAGAGTACACAGGTTGGCAATGCACAGCACCAGCAGCGGCGGATTGCGAAAAATCGCGCAGAACGATTTCAGAATGCCGGGCTTATGGTTATCGGGCGTTATCTCGACGTAGCGCTCTTTCACCCCGCTGTAGCACCACCACATGCAGAACAGGCCGCCGGTGACGAACACCAGCGCAGCCACCAGATAGCCGAGGGAGGGCTGGTGGACGAACAGCGCCTGAATGGGCATAAAGCCGACGGTGCAGAGTAACAGCCCCACCGTTGCGCCGCCCTGACGCCACGCGGCAAGCTGCGCGCGCTCGTTCGGGTTTTTGGTGATGGCAGGGACCATCGCACCGTAGGCGCAGTTCATCAGGCTGTAGCAGAGCCCAAACATCATGAAGAGCACGGTGGCGAGGGCCGTTTTGACCGTCAGGCTAAAGTCGTTGGCCATAAACTGCGCCGTGGCAACCAGCGCCACCGGGACGGAGGCATACAAAATGAATGGCCGGAATTTTCCTCGCGCGCCAATGTTTCGCCGGGAGTCCAGCAGCACCCCGGTCAGCATGTCGGTAAACGCGGTGAAAAACTTCGCCACCAGGAAAATTATGCCGCCGTAGAACGCGGGCATCCCCAGTTCATCGGTGTAAAACTTCAGCAAATACAGCGTGCCAATACAGAGCATCAGGTTCGAGCCAAAATCGCCCATCCCGTAGGCGCACTTCTCTCGCAGGCTCAATTTCAGGGTTAACGGATCAGTATTGTGTGTCATGGTCGATCCTCAGAGCGCCCCGCCGGGCGCTCTATCACGTCATTTAGGCCGTACGTTTGCGCAGTTCGATCTCTTCCACGATGCGCACATACATCTTCTCGTTGAGGTTGTAGAAGCAGCCCATCGCCACGATGGTGATGAACGCCAGCAGGCTCGGGTAGATAAATATCAGCTGCCGCAGCCCTTCAACCGTCCCGGCGGACTGCACCACGTTGGGCACATAGCCGATCTGGGTGAGCATGATCCCCGGGAAGAAGCCGGCCAGCGCCTGGGATACCTTACGGAAGAAGGTAAAGCCGGTATAGACCGTCCCTTCGGAGCGCACGCCGGTGCGCCACTCGCCGTATTCCACGGTATCGGACACCAGCGCCCAGTTCAGACTGTTCACGAACGCGGAGCCGAAGAACGCCAGGCAGGAAAACGCCACAAAGCTCACCGAGCCGCCGCCGAAGAAGTAGTTAAGCAGATCGCCCGCCACCCAAATTGCCAGCCCGCTGATGTAGACCTTTTTCTTGCCGAAGCGCCGCACCGCGCCGGGCATCATAAAGACGCCGATAAAAATACAGCCCATGCTGAAGAAACCCATGTACGACAGCAGGATCGGGTCGTTCAGCACGTACTGCGTGTAGTAGACCTGAATAGCGAGTTTGACGTTAAAGGCGCCCAGCGTGCACAGGTTCGCGATGCACAGGATAAACAGCGGGCGGTTCCCGGCAATGGCGCGAAACGACTGCAGCAGCCCCGGCTTTTGCGCCGGGTTAGCGGGCTGCGTCTCGACGTAACGCTCGGTGACGCCCTTATAGCACCACCACATAAAGAACAGCCCGAACAGCGAGAAGAGGGTGGCGGCAAAGATGTAGCCAAGCTGGTCGTTACCCTCAATCAGGTTCATCACCGGGACAAAACCCACCGTACAGAGCAGCAGGCCCAGCGTAGCGCCGCCCTGACGCCAGGCAGCCAGCGAGGCGCGCTCGTCCGGGTTTTTGGTGATGGCGGGCACCATCGCGCCGTAAGAGCAGTTCATCATGCTGAAGAACAGGCCGTACAGCATGAACAGCACCGTCGCCATCACCGTTTTGCCGGTCATCTCAAATGGCGTACCAACGAAGTTGGCAATCGCCAGTAAGGTCAC
Organism: Enterobacter cloacae complex sp. P47BA; assembly: GCF_014930485.1. NCBI lineage: Bacteria > Pseudomonadati > Pseudomonadota > Gammaproteobacteria > Enterobacterales > Enterobacteriaceae > Enterobacter > Enterobacter cloacae complex sp. P47BA. The sequence goes on from NZ_JADBRF010000022.1 coordinate 20,963, forward strand.
CGGGAAGGCGGCATACAGCACGAACGGGCGGAATTTCCCTTTCGGACCAATCTTGCGTCGGGAGTCGAGCATGATTCCGGTGCCCATATCGGTGAAGGCGGTAAAGAACTTCGCAATCAGGAAGATAATCCCGCCGTAGGTGCCGGGCAGCCCCAGCACGTCGGTGTAAAACTTCAGCAGATAAAGCGTGCCGATGTCCAGCAGGATGTTTGAGCCGAGATCGCCCATCCCGTAGGCGAGTTTATCTTTAAACGGCAGGCGTAGGGTTGCCGGATCGGAAGTATGTTGACTCATTATTGTTCTCCGTCTGCCCGCAGGTTTCCCTGCGGGCGAGCCTTATCAGATATCACGTAAGGTGCTAAACAGATCTGCCCATTCGCTGTGCTGGCGATAGAAGACCGGCGGCTTGCCGATCGGGGCATCAACGGTCACGTCACCGCCCTGGCAGGTTTCTCCGGTCCACGCATTGACCCAGCTGTCCTGCGGCAGATAGAGCGACCAGTCCCGGCGGCCCTCTTCATGAACCGGTGCCACCAGCAGATCGCGGCCAAACAGGTACTGGTATTTCAGCGTGTAGGCGCGCGCGTCGTCCTCATAGTGCAGGAACAGCGGACGCATCACCGGCAGGCCGCTTTTCGCGTTCTGCGCGACCGCAGCTTTGATGTACGGCTTAAGGGTGGTGAACACGGTGGTCATGCGCGCAAAGTGCGCGATGGTTTCCGCGTCGCCGTCGAACTGCCAGTTATCGCCAGGGCGGTTGCCCTCGTGGGTACGCATCATCGGCGTAAAGGCGCTGAAGTCGCACCAGCGCAGCAGCAGCTCCTTGCTGCGCTTCATCTCGAACAGGGTCGTATAGCCGCCGATGTCGCTGTGGTGCAGGCCGTGCCCGGTCATCGCCAGCGACAGCGCCGCAGGCACGACGGACGCCAGACCGTCATCCAGGCTCCAGTCAACGTTCTGATCCCCCGCCCACATCATCACCGAGTGCTTCTGGCTGCCGGTGTAGCCCGCGCGCATGAAGAACAGGATCTCCCCGAGCTTGCCGGTTTCCTGGAGCGCCTCGTAGTTACATTTTGCCCACAGCGCAGGCCAGGCGTTATGCATGATCTCCGCGCTCACGCCGTTGTGCAGGAAGGTATCGGTCGGCAGATATTCCCCGAAATCGGCCATCCAGCCGCCGCAGCCCAGTTTGATCAGATTCTTTTTAATGATCTCTTTGTACCAGTCGTAGGCTTCCGGATTGGTCAGGTCGATAACGCCCGCGTAAAACTCACCGAACTCGACGTGGTAGTCCTTGCCGTTGGCGTCTTTGGTCAGATAGCCGCGCGTTGCCGCCTCTTCGCAGAGATCTTTATCGCTGGCGACGTACGGGTTGATATAGGAGAGGAATTGTACGCCCTCCTGCTTCCACTGCCCGATCCGCTCGTCAAGCTGCGGATAGAGCTCGCTGTTCCACTTCCAGTTCCACATCACGCGTTTGCCGAAGGAGGTCATGCGGATGCCGGACCAGTCCTGCGCCCAGATGCCGTTCACCTTCACGCCGCCCTCGCGCATGGCGTCGAGCTTCTGCTGGCACACCTCGGTGCCGCCCTGGATGCCCAGCGTCACGCCGTCGTAAACCCAGTCCGGCAGCTCAGGCTGGCGCCCCAGCAGGCCGGTGAGTTTTTCCAGCAGATCGACGTAGGTTTGTGCACATTCGAAGCGCAGCGTGGCGTTATCTTCCCAGAACGCCAGCTCGTGGAAATCCGGCGCGCTGAAGTCAAAGTTCATGTAGCAGCTGTTATCCACGTGGCAGTAGTACTTCTGGGTGCTCACAAAGGTAGGCTGCGGGAAGAAGGTCCAGTAGTAGTCACCACCCGCGTTCTCTTTACAGTCGGCCTGCCAGGTGACGTAGGTCTGCTTGTTGCGGCCCACGCCCTGCTCGCTGGTCCACAGCGGGAACGGCTTGCCGCGCAGGTCGAAGTACGAGAATTGCTCGCCGCAGCCGTAGATATGATCTTCCGGCTGCGCCGCCAGCCGCAGCCAGATGCGGTTATGGCTGGCGGCGTCATTTTTCAGCTTCAGCTCCAGACGGCCTTCCGCATCCACGCCCACCAGCAGCGTCGCGCTTACCGCATCGCCGCGGGTAAAGCGGATCGCCCAGCCCGCGCTTTGCTGCGTGACGGTCGCGTCCGTCAGGGCAATCTTTTCGTTGAGCTTGTCTTTAATGCTGAAATTGCCGCGAAACATCTCGATGTCGGCCTCGCCTGCTCCGATCCACAGGCAAGGCGCTTCTTCAGAGTGGGACAAAATCAGGCGATCCTGCCAGCGCAGGGTAAAGCCACGTTCGTTATTTTTTAGGTCAATATTGTGTAGGGTACGCATAAAAACTCCGTCTTTATTATTTGGCCTGGCTGTCCAGCAATCCGGCGGCGACGGCAGGCGCTAAGCCCGGCGCCAGCGGCAGGCGGGGGATCACCAGGCAGTGCAGCAGATGGTAAATATCCTGCTTGCCGTCCCAGACTTTGGTGGTCACTTCGTTATTGGTGTCCAGCTCCTGCCACCAGGAACCGTTTTCGTAATCCATCAGGTACTTGATGCAGTAATCCCACCACTTCTGATACCAGGCTTCGTACTGCGCTTCGCCGGTCACGGTATAGAGGGCATAGGCCGTGCCCATCGCCTCGACGATTGGCCAGCGCACGCGTTCGCGGACGATAGGCTTGCCATCCCAGCCCACGGAATAGACAAACCCGTCGGCGCCGTCGGGTGCCCAGGCGTCGCGGATGGTGGCGTGGAACAGGCCTTTCGCATCTTCCAGCAGCCATTCAGGTGGAGTTTCAAAGCGCGCTTCCAGCGCGGCGCGCAGGTGCAGCATCAGGCGGCCCCACTCAATCCAGTGCCCCGGCGTGCCGCCGTAGGCGCGGAAGCGGTGGGCAGGGTTATCGATGTTGTAATCGCGGATCGGGTTCCAGTCGGTGTCGAAATGCTCGTTAACGCGATACTCACCTTTGCGCGCTACGTCGTGAATAATCACCGAGGCGATGCGCAGGGCGCGGTCGAGCCATTTGCGGTCGTGGGTTACGTCATAGACAATCAGGAAGGCTTCCACGGCGTGCATGTTGGCGTTACCGCCGCGGTAATCTTCCGTTTTGCTGAAGGCTTCATCCCAGGACTCGAGGCACATTTGCTCCTGTTCGCTCCAGAAGTAGCGCTCAATCACCTCGATGGCATCGTCCAGCAGCTTGCGTGCCTGCGGGTGTCCGGTGGTGACGGCGCTCGCCGCGCCCAGCAGGACGAAGAAGTGCTGATAACCCTGCTTGGAGGCGTCGACCACGCCCTCATCGTTGACGCAGGCATACCAGCCGCCGTGCTGGCTGTCGCGCAGCGGGCCGTTGAGGGCGTTAATACCGTGCTCAACCAGGGCATACGCGCCGGGACGGCCCATGTTCGCCGCCACCGCGTACACGTGAAGCATGCGGGCGGTGATCCACAGATGGGTGCCCATATCGCTGCGAACCTGCCCGTTATTGCCCAGCCAGCCAAAGCCGGTCGGTACGGCGGCGTTTTTGCCGAAATCGAGAATGCGGTCGGTCTCTTGTTCGAGCCAGCGGTTGTGGCTCAGGGTGTTAAACCATTTCATGTTCGGGTCCTTTCTTAACGGCGAGCCATCATTTCGTCGACGATCTCACCCAGACGCTGAAGTTTTGGTACGGAAATATCACGCAGCATCAGCTCGGTATCCGGCAGGCCAATCACCGAGGACCAGACGGCGCGACCGGCTAAAAAGCCCGATGCCCCAGCCTGCATCGCCACGCTCACGGCGCGCGGGAACAGCTTATCGTCCACGCCGGACGAGAGGATCACCCACGGCATGGCGATGTTCTCGTTCAGCTTCTGCGAGGCCGCCAGCAGTTCCTGCTGGGTGCCCTTGCCGAACAGCGGCATCTCCACCTTGTAAAGGTCGGCACCGCTGTCGCCCAGCTCTTTAGCCGCATCGATAATCGCCTGTTCGCGGTTAAATTCGGCTCCGCGACGCGGCGGACGCACCACAGGCTCGATAATGCTCAGCAGCCCGTTGTCGTGGCACAGCGTATTGAACGCTTTCACCATCTCCAGGCGCTGCTGCGGATCTTCATCGCTACGCCACAGCACCAGCAGCTTCAGCGCCTTGCCGCCATCGCGTTTGATCGCCTGCGCGTCGATGTTCTTGTCGATGACCACGCTGTCGACCGGGATCCCGTTCCCTGGAATAAACTCGTCGGCCGCCACAATCATCGCGCAGCTTTCGGCAACGGCCTGCTGCTCCACAATCTGGCGATAGCAAAACTGCTGATCGACGAGAATGGCAGAGGCGTACGGCGACAGAATCTTCGCCGCGTTGACCTTAAAATCCGTCAGGTGCTGGTCGGTTACCGGCACCGGCGCGCCTGCGGCGGCAAACATCAGGCGCATCGCTTCGCGCTGATCCACGGCCAGCATTGCAAAACCGCCGGAAGGTCGGGTGATATCTTTCAGGGTGTACATCGTCATTCCTCAGTCCTTTCGTATCAGTGTGATTTTTTCAGCCCGGCAGATGCGCGAACCTGTTCAAGAATGGCCGTCCAGTCTTCGCGCCCGCGCCCGGCGGCGCGAGCCTGGTTATAAACTTCGCGGGACGCCGCGCCCAGCGGCATCGGAACGTGGAGCTGGTTAGCCACGTCCAGGGCGATCCCCAGATCTTTATGCGCAAGGTCGATCATGAAGGCGGGTGAAAGATCGCCTTTCAGCACCTTGTTCGGCCATGAGGTGGTGAAGTGGCCTTTACCCGCAGGCGTACCGCTCATAACCTTCAGCGCCACGTCAAAGGAGAGGCCAAGCGCTTCACACAGCACGGCCGCCTCGGCGGAAAGCGCGTTCAGGGCGATGCTCATGTAGTTATTGATGAGCTTCACGCGGATGCCCATGCCCGGCCCGCCGGCGTTAATCAGCTCACTGCCCATCGCCATTAAGACGGGGGTGGCGCGTTCCACCTGCTGCGCGGTGCCGCCCGCCAGCAGAAGCAGCGTGCCGGCGATGGCATGGTCAGACGTGCGTCCCACGGGCACGTCCATCAGGCTGAAGCCGCGCTCTGCCATGTCGCGGATCAGCGCGTCGGTTTGCAGCGGGTGAATGGTGGACATATCAATCACCAGCGCGTCGCGGGATAACCCTTCGCACACGCCGTGCTCGCCGAACAGGACGCTGCGCACCAGGTCGCCGTTTGGCAGCATGGTAATGACGAATTCGGCATCCGTTGCGGCCTGAGCGGGCGTAGCCGCCGCCCGTGCGCCGCTCTCTACCAGCGCCTGAACCGCCTGCGGGTTCACGTCAAACACGTTAAGCTGGTGGCCTTGATTCAACAGATTCTTCGCCATTGGCGCGCCCATCTGCCCTAAACCGATAAATGCGATTGCTGACATGCCTCTCTCCTGTCACATCGTGTCAATTTCTGCGCGTTTGCGTTGTCTGTTTTTGATCGTATTTGTAATTTATAGTCAAAAAATTGACACGGGTCACTTTTTAAACATTTGGTGAAATTAAAATGAAGGCATCAGAAATCGCAGAAGGAATCAACATGACTCGCATCGTTTGTGTCGGCATTACCGTGCTGGATCGCATCTGGTATCTCGATGATTTACCAAAGGAAGGTGGGAAATATGTCGCAAAGGACTATACGGAAGTGGGGGGCGGTCCGGCGGCAACTGCGGCTGTGGCGGCGGCGAAACTGGGCGCGGAAGTGGATTTTATTGGCCGGGTGGGCGACGACGATACCGGCAGACGGCTGCTGGCGGAGCTGGAATCCCTGGGGGTGAACACTCGCAATACACGCGTGTTTAAAGGTGCCCGATCGTCACAATCCGCGGTGCTGGTGGACGCAGGCGGAGAACGAGTGATTGCCAACTACCCCAGCCCCGATCTGCCCGCCGAGGCAGACTGGCTGCATGAAATCGACTTCTCGCAATGGGATATCGTGTTAGCAGACGTGCGCTGGCATGACGGGGCAAAACAGGCGTTTACCCTGGCCCGTCAGCAGGGCGTTCCTACTTTGCTTGATGCCGACGTTACCCCGCAGGACATCGCGGAGCTGATAGCCTTAAGCGACCACGCGGCCTTCTCCGCGCCGGGCCTGCGGCGACTAACTCAGTTGGATAAAGCAGCAGATGCCCTTAAAAAAGCACAAACGCTCACAAATGGACATGTGTATGTCACTCAGGGGCGAGATGGCTGCTACTGGCTGGAAAACGGCGCCTTGTGTCATCAATCCGGCTTTGAGGTGAAGGTGGTGGATACCACCGGCGCGGGCGACGTTTTCCACGGCGCGCTGGCGTTCAGCCTGGGGCAGCATTCCACCGCCGCAGACGCCGTGCGTTTTGCCAGCGCCGTCGCAGCCCTGAAATGCACAAAGCCCGGCGGGCGCGCGGGTATACCCGACTGTGATCAAACCCGCTCTTTTTTGTCACTTTTTGTATAAAATGCGGAGCGTGATGGTTTTCAGAGGACAGCCCATGAGTCTTACCGAACTGACCGGCAACCCGCGTCACGATCAGCTTCTGACGCTGATTGCCGATCGCGGCTATATGAACATTGATGAACTGGCGCAACTGCTGGACGTGTCGACGCAAACGGTGCGCCGGGATATCCGTAAGCTCAGCGAGCAGGGGCTGATCACGCGTCATCACGGCGGCGCGGGCAGGGCATCCAGCGTGGTGAACACGGCGTTCGAGCAGCGCGAAGTGTCGCTTACCGAAGAGAAGCGGGCGATTGCCGAGGCGATTGCGGACTATATTCCCGACGGCTCAACTATTTTCATCACCATCGGCACGACCGTAGAGCACGTTGCCCGGGCGCTGCTTAACCATAATCATCTGCGCATCATCACCAACAGCCTGCGGGTGGCGCATATTTTGTATAAGAACCCGCGCTTTGAAGTGATGGTGCCGGGCGGCACGCTGCGCCCGCACAACGGCGGCATTATCGGGCCTGCGGCGACGGCGTTTGTGTCTGGTTTTCGGGCGGACTATCTTGTGACCAGCGTCGGGGCGATTGAGCACGACGGCGCGATGATGGAGTTTGACGTGAATGAAGCCAGCGTGGTGAAAACCATGATGGCCCACTCTCGCCACATTTTGCTGGCGGCCGATCATACGAAATACCACGCCTCCGCGGCGGTTGAAATCGGCAACGTGGCGCAGGCAACGGCGCTGTTCACCGACGAACTGCCCGGCTCGGCGCTGCAAAACCACCTTAAATCCAGCAAGGTTGAGGTTGTTGAAGTCAATTCCGGAGAAGAGCAGCAGGCTGGCTGACCTTCTGATGGCCCGATATGCCTATTCGGGCCTTTCCTTTCTCTAAGCTGAATCTGGCGCATAGCTAAAGTTACTCTTTCCCGCTACAGTTACTTTTCCACGGCGAAAGGAGATAAACATGCTTTATATCTTTGACTTAGGAAATGTAATCGTCGATATCGATTTTAACCGGGTGCTGGGCGCATGGAGCGATTTTAGCCGTGTTCCGCTGGCGACGTTAAAGCAGAATTTCGCGATGGGCGACACTTTCCATCTGCACGAGCGCGGTGAGATCAGCGATGAAACGTTCGCAGAGCGTTTCTGCCAGGAAATGGGTCTCTCGTTAAGCTATGAGCAGTTTTCCCACGGCTGGCAGGCCATATTTGTCGCGATCCGCCCCGAAGTGATCGACATCATGCATAAACTGCGCGAGCAGGGGCATCGCGTGGTGGTGCTGTCGAATACCAACCGCCTGCATACCACCTTCTGGCCGGATGAATACCCGGAGATCCACGCGGCAGCAGATAAAATTTATCTCTCCCAGGAGATGGGCATGCGCAAGCCTGAAGCGCGTATTTATCAGGCGGTTCTGCAGGAAGAAGGATTCTCCGCGGCCGATGCGGTCTTTTTCGACGACAACGCCGATAATATAGAGGGAGCTAACCAGTTAGGTATCACGTCAATTCTGGTGACCGGAAAAGAGACGATACCGAACTATTTTGCGAAGCAGTTATGCTAAAAACCGTTCATCAAAAAGCCACGCACCATACTCGGCCGCTCCGGGCATGGCTGAAGCTGCTCTGGCACCGCATTGATGAGGACAACATGACGACGCTGGCGGGGAATCTCGCCTATGTGTCGTTGCTCTCATTGGTGCCGCTGGTGGCGGTCATCTTTGCCCTGTTTTCCGCGTTTCCGATGTTTGCAGATGTCAGCTTGCAGCTTCGTCATTTTGTTTTTGCAAACTTCATTCCGGCCACCGGCGACGTTATTCAGAACTATATTGAGCAGTTTGTCGCCAACTCCAGCAAGATGACGGCGGTGGGCGCCTGCGGCCTCATCGTCACGGCGCTGCTTTTGATGTATTCCATCGACAGTGCTCTCAACACCATCTGGCGAAGCAAAAAAATCCGTCCTAAGGTTTACTCCTTTGCCGTGTACTGGATGATTTTGACCCTCGGTCCGCTGCTGGCAGGGGCGAGCCTGGCGATAAGTTCCTATCTTCTTTCTCTGCGCTGGGCGAGTGACTTAAACAGCGTGATTGATAACGTTCTGCGCATTTTCCCGCTCATTTTATCGTGGCTCTCATTCTGGCTGCTTTACAGCGTGGTGCCGACGACGCGCGTACCTAACCGTGATGCCATCGTGGGTGCGCTGGTCGCAGCCGTCCTCTTCGAGCTGGGCAAGAAAGGATTCGCGCTTTACATCACCATGTTCCCGTCTTATCAGCTGATTTACGGCGTGCTGGCGGTGATCCCCATTTTGTTTGTCTGGGTCTACTGGACCTGGTGTATCGTCTTGCTTGGTGCCGAAATAACTGTCACTCTCGGAATATACCGCGAACTTAAAAAAGCAGCAGAAGCTGAAAAACAACAAGAAGCAGACCAACCATGATTGCATTGATACAGCGCGTAACCCGTGCCAGCGTCACCGTGGAGGGAGAGGTGACGGGTGAAATTGGCCCAGGACTTTTGGTGTTGTTAGGTGTCGAAAAGGATGATGACCAACAAAAAGCGAACCGCTTATGCGAGCGCGTGCTGGGCTACCGCATATTCAGCGATGCGGAAGGCAAGATGAATCTGAACGTCCAGCAGGCGGGCGGCAGCGTGCTGGTGGTTTCCCAGTTTACGCTGGCAGCGGATACCGAGCGCGGCATGCGCCCGAGTTTCTCTAAAGGCGCCGCGCCGGATCGTGCAGAAGCACTTTACGGATACTTTGTTGAGCGTTGTCGCCAACAGGAAATGAATACGCAAACCGGACGATTCGCTGCAGATATGCAGGTCTCGCTGGTGAACGATGGCCCCGTCACATTCTGGCTCCAGGTATGAGCCAACTGGCGGCGTGGCCGCGGGTAACAAGAGAGAGTACAGCTATGTATCACCTTCGAGTACCGCAAACGGAAGAAGAGTTAGAAGCGTATTACCAGTTCCGCTGGGAAATGCTGCGCAAGCCACTGCATCAGCCAAAAGGATCTGAACGCGACGCCTGGGATGCGATGGCCCATCATCAGATGGTGATGGACGAAGAGGGCAACCTCGTCGCCGTCGGGCGACTGTATATCAACGCTGATAACGAAGCGTCGATTCGTTTTATGGCGGTTCACCCTTCCGTGCAGGATAAAGGGCTGGGGACGCTAATGGCGATGACGCTGGAGTCCGTCGCCCGTCAGGAAGGCGTTAAGCGCGTCACCTGTAGCGCCCGGGAAGATGCCGTGGAGTTTTTTGCCAAACTCGGTTTTGTTAACCAGGGTGAAATCACCGCTCCGCAAACCACGCCGATTCGCCACTTTTTGATGATCAAACCCATCGCCACGCTGGACGATATTCTTCATCGCGCGGACTGGTGCGGGCAGCTGCAGCAGGCCTGGTATGAACACATCCCTCTGAGTGAAAAGATGGGCGTGCGCATTCAGCAGTACACCGGGCAAAAATTCATTACCACCATGCCGGAAACCGGCAATCAGAACCCTCACCACACCCTGTTTGCCGGCAGCCTGTTTTCCCTGGCGACGCTCACCGGCTGGGGGCTGATCTGGCTAATGCTGCGCGAGCGGCATCTTGGCGGCACCATTATTCTGGCCGATGCCCACATTCGCTACAGCGCGCCGATCAGCGGCAAGCCGAGCGCGGTGGCTGACCTGGGCGCGCTGGGCGGCGATCTTGATCGTCTGGCACGTGGCCGCAAAGCGCGCGTGCAGATGCAGGTTGAGTTGTTCGGCGATGAAACGCCGGGCGCGGTGTTTGAAGGAACCTATATCGTTCTTCCTGCGAAGCCGTATGGCGCTTATGAAGAGGGGGGGAACGAGGAGGAGTAGTCTCTTCCGTTTTTATCGCCGGGCGGCACTGATCCGCCAGGCGATATCCCGCATCACGTCCCTCGCCGACTGACTCACGCCGCCAAGCTGAAAGAAACCGTGTATCACACCCAGCCACCGTTGGGCCGTGCACGTCACCCCCTGCTCTGAAAGATGCCGATACAGCATCTCGCCCTCATCACAGAGCGGATCATACTCAGCGGTAACAATATGCACTGGCGGAAGTCCGCAAAAATCATCCCGCCACAGTGGGCTGGCTTCTGGATGTTGGCGATCGGTGCTGGCCAGATACATTTCATACCCGCTGAGCAGGGTGTCGCGAGTGATGACATAATCCGCGCCGTTGAGAATATAGCTTTCAAAACGAGCCGTCGCGTCGAGCATTGGGTAGATCAGGATCAGCTGTGCTGGTTGCCAGACACCTTTCGCTTTGAGCCGCAGCGACGTCACCAGCGCCAGATGTGCCCCTGCACTGTCTCCGCAAAGGGTTATCCGGTTTCTGTTAACCCCAAGCCTGTCGGCATACTGCCAAACTAAATCTGCCCCTCTTTCAGCGTCGTCATGTGCGGCGGGGAAAAGATGTTCTGGCGCAAGCCGGTACTGCACCGCAACGATACGGCAGTTGCCTTTAAACGCCAGCTGGCGAAGCTGATTATCATGCGTTTCAAACCCACCGCTGACAAAACAACCGCCGTGATAGTAGATGGCTGCAGGTAAGGTTTCGGGTGCATTGAGAGGTGAAAACACCCGAAAGGTCATCTCCTCAAGAACGAGCGTTTCAACAATGACGCGATTTTCAGTCTCACCGGCAAGTTCTGTGCTCGCAATGTACCCGGCTCTGCGGTCATCAATACTTTGCTTTCGCGGGGAGGGCCGTCCTGCCGCAATAAAATCCTGAACAAGCTTTTTAATACCCTTTTCCAGCGCCATGGCTACGTCCTTACACTGTGTTTATATACAGCTTTATAGCCTGGTTTACAGCAGATGAAAACAGTGAAATTTGCGGGTGTGAACATTCTGGAAAGCGGCTCGCAAAACCTGCAACTACCTTGGCTATGCCCTTTAACTCTGTTTTTAATGTGGATATATTGCCTGAAAATTAACCGCAGATGATATACTAAGGTGATATATGAGTCTTTTGGCGGACCTTGATATGGGCAGAATACTGATCGATTTGTCTGATGACGTGATTCAACGACTGGATAACCTGAAGCAGTTACGTAACCGGCCCCGCGCCGAATTGCTGCGGGAAGCCATTGAGCAGTATCTCGATCGGCAAAGCTCGTCCGTTATCCGTGATGCGCTTGGTCTGTGGGGGAACCAGCAAGAAGACGGTTTAGAGTATGAGCGCAAGCTGCGTGAGGAGTGGTAATCATGGAGCACATGGCAGTGTTTGATACCAATATTCTCATTGATCTCTTCAACAACCGTGTTGAAGCTGCGGATGCGATTGAGCATACCGCGTCGCATCGTGCCATCAGCTTAATTACCTGGATGGAAGTGATGGTGGGCGCTCGCAGGCATGGTCATGAAGCGAAAACGGCAGCCGTGATGGGCGCTTTTGAAATTATTGATGTGTCTCGGGATATCGCGGAAAGAAGCGTTTTACTACGTGAGAAGCATGGAATGAAACTGCCTGATGCTATCATCCTGGCTACAGCGCAGAGCAGAAAATGTCCGTTGATTTCTCGCAACACGAAAGATTTTGCGGGTATTGACGAGGTCCTTACGCCTTACCAGGTGTAGGCCGGGCAAGCTCGCGCCGCCCGGCACTCTCACAGGAGATTACTCCCCTTCCCCCGGGAACAGGAACGGGTTGATCGAGCTGCGGGCAAAGCCCTCTTGCTCCATCTTCGCATCCAGAATCAGCGAGGCGAGATCGTCGGCCACCGCTTCGACTTTCGGGTCTTTTTCCTGATACAGGATCTTCAGGTAGGTTCCGCAGTCGCCGCAGCTTTCGGCTTTCACCGCCGCGTCTTCATTTTCCAGCGACCAGTAGTTGAGATCGCGAGTCTGCTCGCAGTTGCTGCACTTCACGCGCACCACGTGCCACTCGGTTTCACACAGGTTGCAGTGCAGGTAGCGCAGCCCCTGCGTGGTCCCAATCTGCACCATGCTGGAGACCGGCATTGAGCCGCACACCGGGCAGAACTGGCGCGCTTCGCCGTATTCGGCCCGGGCTTTGCCCGGGATCAGGCTCGCCATTTGCGCCCAGTAGAGCGACAGCGCGGCCCAGATAAACGGCGCTTTATCGCTGCTGACCAGCGAGAAGTCGGAGGCAAACAGCGCGCTCGCCATCTCTTCCAGCTCCAGGTCAGAGGCTTTTTCCAGGTTCTCAATGACAGCCAGCGCCGTGCCGCTCATTTCCGGCTTCAGCTCGGCAATCAGCGAATGCAGCAGCTTATGCCAGTGCTTGTCGCGCGGCAGGACGTGAATATCCAGCGGCGGCTTGCCCTGCTCGTTAGCTTCTTTGATGCGCGCGGTCAGGTCCATTTGCAGAGGGTGGTCGTACAGCACCACCTCCTGCGCATGGGCGACCAGCGCGGCAAAACGCAGAAAATCGCCCAGCGGGTTGTTCTCTGCCAGCTCGCGCAGACGCTCTGCGCGGCGGTTGTAGAGGTTCTTGAGTCTGGGGAATAACAACGGCGGAATATACTCCGCCGTACGTTTCTCGCTCGACCCCAGCTCATCTTGCGGGATTATGCGAATACTCATTCAGATGACTTTTCCTGTTTCTGGCGGACTTCACGGTACCAGCGCGGGTGATGTTTTTTCGCCCACGTTTTGGTTACCCATCCTTCCACCATCGCGGTAATGGTGCCTTTCACCCAGAGGGCGGCGTAAATATGCACCATGATAACCACAATTAACGCCACTGCGGCAAATGAATGCAGCATTAGCGCAAATCGGATCACCGGGATTGAGAAAGCAGGCGCAAAGTACGGACGCCAGATGATCACGCCGCTCACCAGCAACAGGACCAGGAAGATAATCGCCGCCCAGAATACGCATTTCTGGCCGAAGTTATAACGCCCGGTATCACCCACTTCCTCGTTGACGACGATCTTACGAATATTCTTCGCCCAAAAGATATCATCCCGATTGATTAGGTTATGGTGCCAGTAGCGGAAAAACATGATGATAAACGAGGCAAACATCACCACACCCACGAACGGGTGAAGGATGCGCGCCAGCTGCGGCGTGCCCAGGATCTGCATCAGCCAGTTGAAGGAGGGGAAGAAGAACCCCAGCCCGCTTATCGCCGCCAGCATGAAGCAGAAGGCGGTGACCCAGTGGTTGATGCGTTCCGGCGCGGTGTAGCGCACGATGGTGTCACGTTTTCTCATTTGCGCACCTCGTCTTTCTCTTCATGCAGGTTGTCGTCTTCCTCTTCCGCACGGTTCGGACCGACGCCGACGTAGTGGAAGATGCTCGCTGCGAAGGTGGCAGCAAAGCCCACCGCGGCCAGCGGTTTCCAGATGCCTTTCCAGAACTTCACGGTGGCGCTGATTTCCGGGTTCTCCGGCAGGCCGTGATACAGGTTCGGCTTGTCGGCGTGGTGCAGCACGTACATCACGTGCGTACCGCCAACCCCGGCCGGATCGTACAGGCCCGCGTTGTCGTAACCACGGGTTTTCAACTCGCCCACGCGCTCTGCCGCCAGCGTTTTCATATCCTCTTTGGAGCCAAAGTGGATAGCGCCGGTTGGGCAGGTCTTCACGCATGCAGGCTCCTGGCCTACGTTAACGCGGTCAACGCACAGGGTACATTTGTAGACGCGGTTGTCTTCCGGGTTCATGCGCGGCACGTCGAACGGACAGCCCGCGATGCAGTAGCCGCAGCCAATGCACTGCTCGGACTGGAAGTCGACGATGCCGTTGGCATACTGAATGATAGCCCCTTCTGACGGACACGCCTTGAGGCAGCCCGGATCCGCGCAGTGCATACAGCCGTCTTTGCGGATAAGCCATTCCAGCTTGTCGTTCTGCTCCACTTCCGAGAAACGCATTACCGTCCAGGACTTGGCGGTCAGGTCTGCCGGGTTGTCGTACACCCCGACGTTGTGACCCACTTCGTCACGGATGTCGTTCCACTCAGAGCAGGCCACCTGACAGGCTTTACAGCCGATACAGGTGGTCACGTCGATCAGCTTCGCCACTTCCTGCTGGTGGTCCCGCGCCTGAGGCGCGGGCGTGAAACCGTTAGTCGCGGAACGACGGATAATGTCTTGAGATTGATAAGCCATAAGTCGTCTCCGTTACACCTTTTCCACGTTCACGAGGAAGGCCTTAAACTCCGGCGTCTGCGTGTTCGCATCACCGACGAACGGCGTCAGGGTGTTCGCAATGAACCCTTTCTTCGCCACGCCCTCATAGCCCCAGTGAATTGGGATGCCGATGGTATCCACCTGCTGACCGTGAACGTTCAGCGTGCGAATACGCTTGGTCACCACCGCCTTGGCCTTGATGTAGCCGCGGTTAGAGGAGACCTTCACGGTATCGCCATGGGCAATGCCGAGCTTGTTCGCCAGCTTCTCGCCGATCTCCACAAACTGTTCCGGCTGCGCGATGGCGTTAAGCAGCGCGTGCTTGGTCCAGTAGTGGAAGTGTTCGGTCAGACGGTAAGTGGTGCCCACGTACGGGAACTTGTCTTTTTTACCCAGCGCTTCAAAGTCGCCCTTGAAGATACGCGCTGCCGGGTTAGAGACCACGTTCGGGTGCAGCGGGTTGGTGCCCAGCGGCGTCTCAAACGGCTCGTAGTGTTCCGGGAACGGCCCTTCCGCCATCTTATCGATAGCAAACAGACGCCCCATCCCTTCAGGCTGCATGATAAACGGCCCGACGTCGCTGCCTGGTGCGGCAGTGCTGTAGTCCGGAATATCCACGCCGCCCCATTTCGCGCCGTCCCACTTCAGCAACTGACGCTTCGGATCCCACGGGTTACCCTGCGGGTCAGCGGAGGCACGGTTATAGAGGATGCGGCGGTTCAGCGGCCATGCCCATGCCCAGCCCAGCGTATTGCCGAGGCCCGACGGGTCGGCGTTGTCGCGGTTGGCCATCTGGTTGCCTTTCGGCGTCCAGCTACCGGCAAAGATCCAGCAGCCACTGGAGGTGGTACCGTCATCGCGCAGGTGGGCGAAGGTGCTGAGCTGGTCGCCTTTCTTCGCCAGAACCGCGCCGGTGGCCGGGTCGATAACGTCCGCCAGCGCCTTACCGTTGCTCTCCATGGCCACTTCTTCCGGCGCAGGATTTTCCGGCGTCGAGTAGTTCCAGGTCATGTTCAGCACCGGCTCAGGGTTCGCGCCGCCTTCTGCCGCATACATCTTACGCAGGCGTAAGAAGATGCCGGCCAGGATCTCGCCGTCGTTCATGGCGATGCCCGGGGCGTCCGCGCCTTTCCAGTGCCACTGCAGCCAGCGGCCGGAGTTGACGATAGAACCGTTCTCTTCCGCGAAGCAGGTAGACGGCAGGCGGAACACTTCGGTCTGAATCTTCGACGGATCGACGTCGTTCGACTCACCGTGGTTCTGCCAGAAGGTCGAGGTCTCGGTGTTGAGCGGGTCAATCGTCACCAGGAACTTCAGCTTCGAGAGGGATTCAACAACCTTGTTCTTGTTCGGGAACGACGCCACCGGGTTAAAGCCCTGGCAGATATAGCCGTTGACCTGGCCCTGGTGCATCATTTCGAAGTACTGGAGAACGTCGTAACCTTTGTCCCACTTCGGCAGCCAGTCAAAGCCCCAGCTGTTTTCCGCCGTCGCTTTGTCGCCGTAGAAGGCTTTCATCAGCGAGACGAAGAACTTCGGATAGTTGCCCCAGTAGTTCACCTGGCCTTCGAGCAGCGGTTTTGGCGTGCTGGCCGTCAGGTAGGTCTGCAGGTCAGTCTGTTTCTCGCTCGGCAGGTTCATGTAACCCGTCAGGCTCTGCGACAGCAGGCCGAGGTCGGTCAGACCCTGGATATTAGAGTGACCGCGCAGGGCGTTCACGCCGCCGCCTGCCATCCCCATGTTGCCGAGCAGCAGCTGCACCATTGCCATGGTACGGATGTTCTGCGCGCCGATGGAGTGCTGCGTCCAGCCGAGTGCATACAGGAACGACGCGGTTTTGTCCTTCGCGCTGGTCTCCGCGATCAGCTCGCAGACCTTCAGGAAGTCCGCCTTCGGCGTGCCGCAGATGTTCTCAACAACGTCCGGCGTGTAGCGGGAAACGTGCTCTTTCAGCAGGTTCCATACGCAGCGCGGGTGTTGAAGAGTGGTGTCGCGCTTCGCAAAGCCTTTCTCATCCAGCTCGTAGTTCCAGCTGGTTTTGTCGTACTTGCGTTTTTCCGCGTCATAACCGCTGAACAGGCCATCTTCGAAGTGGTAATCCTCACGCACGATCAGGCTGGCGTTGGTATAGGCTTCGGTGTACTCGCGGTTATATTTTTCGTTGGTCATCAGGTACAGCAGTACGCCTGACAGGAAAGTAATGTCAGTACCTGAACGAATAGGGGTGTAGAAATCCGCCACTGACGCAGTACGCGTAAAGCGGGGATCGATCACAATCAGTTTCGCACCGTTGTGGATTTTGGCTTCCATCGCCCAGCGGAACCCGACAGGGTGCGCTTCAGCGGCGTTACCGCCCATCACCACAATGAGGTTGGCGTTCTTGATGTCGACCCAGTGGTTGGTCATCGCACCGCGACCAAATGTTGGAGCAAGACTTGCTACCGTTGGTCCGTGTCAGACACGCGCCTGGTTGTCGACCGCGAGCATACCGAGTGCGCGCGTGAATTTCTGGGTTAAATAGCCGGTTTCGTTGCTGGAAGCAGAGGCACACAGCATCCCGGTGGAGAGCCAGCGGTTGACCGTAACGCCGTCGGCGTTCTTCTCAATAAAGTTGGCATCGCGGTCTTCTTTAATATGTTTTGCGATGCGGTCAAACGCCTCTTCCCAGCTGATTTGCTGCCATTTATCGGAGCCAGGTGCGCGATATTCCGGGAATTTCAGACGACTTTCGGAGTGGATAAAGTCCACCAGACCGGCCCCTTTCGGGCACAGCGCGCCGCGGTTGACCGGATGGTCCGGGTCGCCTTCGATATGGAAAATAGACGCTTTGGCGTTTTTCGCACCGTCGCCGAGGCTATACATCAACAGCCCACAGCCGACGGAGCAGTACGTACAGGTGTTACGGGTCTCGCGGGTGCGCAGCAGTTTGTACTGCCGCGTTTCCGCCAGCGCTACGCCGGGCGCAAAGCCCAGTGCCGCCGCCGTGGTGCCTGCCATACCGCCAGCGCAGATCTTAAAGAACTGCCTTCTGCTGACCTGCATGGGTCACTCCTTGTTTCGACATTGCTTACATATGGTGTTTTAACTTCGCGGTTGAGAATTGACCGCAAAGGAGAAAAATTTGCGTTAATCCCTCATTTCCACGAGGGATATCATCAGAATACCACAATGTCGGTACGACTGTTCCAATGGCGTTAAAACAAAGTGAACGTATTATCACCCTGTTGACTATAAAGTGTGATATCAATCACACTATTAACCCCGCATGTTAAAGGGGTGTAGCATGCGTTTTGTTGTACCTCTCACAAGTGAGTAGGTAAACTTGATGCTGAAAAGTTGATCCATACTATGCGTAAGCCCTGTTGTTTGTGATGCAATAGCAGGCTCACCTCCGTGGTTGTTCAGGAATACCGTCGTGTCTAAACAAAACCGTGCTACCCACCCGTCACCACTGCCTGCAGGCGTTGTGGAACGGGTGGTACACAGACCGCCCCACATTACCCATGCCATGCCCGATTTTCTGGCGGAAGAGGTGCCTGTTGCCCTGGTTTACAACGGCATTTCGCACGTGGTGATGATGGCTTCGCCAAAAGATCTTGAGCTGTTTGCGATGGGGTTTTCCCTCTCGGAAGGCATCATTGACCATCCGCAGGAGATCTACGGCATGGACGTGGTGAAGGCGTGTAACGGTCTTGAAGTGCAAATCGAGCTCTCCAGCCGCCGCTTTATGGGGTTAAAAGAGCGTCGACGCGCGCTGGCCGGACGCACCGGCTGCGGCGTGTGTGGGGTTGAGCAACTCAACGATATCGGCAAGCCCGTTACGCCACTGCCGTTTACCCAGACGTTTAACCTCGCCAACCTCGATAAAGCACTGGAACACCTCAACGATGTACAGCCCATAGGTCAGCTGAGCGGCTGCACGCACGCCGCGGCGTGGGTTCTGCCATCGGGCGACATTATCGGTGGTCATGAAGACGTGGGCCGCCACGTGGCGCTGGACAAGCTGCTCGGTCGCCGCGCGCGTGAAAGTGACGTCTGGCAGCAGGGGGCGGCGCTCGTTTCCAGCCGCGCCAGCTACGAGATGGTGCAGAAAGCCGCCATGTGCGGCGTGGAAATTTTGTTTGCGGTCTCAGCGGCAACCACGCTGGCGGTAGACGTGGCGGAGCGCTGCAATCTGACGCTGGTGGGGTTCTGCAAGCCGGGCAGGGCGACGATTTATACCCATCCGCAGCGGTTAATGGTTGATCAGTAATTTTGAACGATAATAGCAAATCCTTCCGCTTTTAGTTGTTCAGTATGAGGGCTAGTATTTATCTCATCAAGGCACGGTGCCTTACCTAAACAACTTAATGAAAGGGTTTATATCATGAAAAGCATCAAAACTTTTGTCGCTGTAATCGCTCTGGCTGCTTCTTTCGGTTCTTTCGCTGCGCAGACTGTCACCGCAACCGCCTCTACCATTGATGGTGCAGAAGCGAAAATCGCGGCTCAGGCTCAGGAAGCGGGCGCGTCTTCGTACAAAATTACCCAGGCGTTCACCGGTAACCGCGTACACATGACGGCTGAACTGAATAAATAAGCCGTACAGCCGCTGTCCCTGGCTCTTCGGAGCGGGGACAGGTTTCCTTTCTGCTGCCCTTCTACGAATTTCCCGCATATCATCCTGTCCATTCCTGGCTAACGAAACAATAACTGTAAATGTTTCTCCTCTTTAGTTAATTTTGTTTGAAATTCAGCAATTCTATACACAATTTAAATATAAGGTCAGACCAGTCTGTGGTGTGCATCATTAAAATGAATACATTGTGCCTTTTTGGTTCTCTGTTACCGGTTTTATATTCAATTTAAATATAATTGATCTTAGGTTTTGAGGAATTCCTCAGGCGTAAATCCTAAAAGAAATTTGAAGTATTGATTGGGTTTATCTGAGGTGCTATTTTTCAAAAAATAAAATGTTTGAAGTAATAACCCCGAGCCAGATATTCATTATCTGGTGTGTTTTGTTTTTCACTAATATAAGGAAATAAAATGAACGCGATGTTTAAAAAAGGGTTGCTGGCCTCCGTGCTGGCTGTAACAGCGTCTTCTGCAATGGCGGCATCCAGTGTTGATATTCGGGTTACCGGTAAAATTGTGCCAGCCTCCTGTACGCCGACATTTACTAGCGGTGGTGGTGTTGCTGATTTCGGTACCATTAAAGTGTCATCATTGAATGACACTACAATGACGGCCCTGCCGGATGTGAAAACTATCCCAATTACGATTACCTGCGAAGAAGCCACCCGTATTGGTATGACCTTTAACGATGCTCACGCTGATTCCGCGCCAACGGCAATTCTGCCGATCGCTTATCCTGACACTGATTTTGCCACTCAAGTGGCAAATACATCAGGCCTGGGTATGTATAACGGCAAGAAGATTGGTGCTTATTCAATGGGTATTCAGAAGGATGTGGGTACTGTGACAAATGATGTGGGCGATAATCTTTACCCAATCTACAACACTGATGCAAGTGCAACTTCAGGTTGGGGAGGTAGATTCGGGAATCATTATCTGCAAATTGCTACGGATAAAAGTGAGACGTACTCTTTCACCAATGTATCAGGCGGCACTTCACCTGTTGCACAGAAACAGGTGAATTTTATTGTTGGCATCATGGCGCAGATCAACCCAGCCAATGACCTCCATATTACCGATGAAGCGACGCTGGATGGTTTAACCAACGTAGAGCTGGTTTATCTGTAATAGCGTTATCGTAAACACTCCACGTCAGTGGAGTGTTATTTCAATATTAATGGACTAATATTATGCTGCATTTAACCAGAACGCTGATTTGCGCTTGTTTGCTAGCCTCGTTTAATATTTTGGCTGCCGGAATGGTGCCAGAAACGTCACTGTTGATTGTGAATGAAGACGAGCAGGGCGCCAGCATGGACGTCAAAAACACGGACGGCGACGCACAACTTCTGTATACCAAACTGATTGATTTACCCGATGATCCAAAACCCGGCCTGATTGTGACGCAGCCTGTGGTACGCGTGGATGCGGGCAAAACCCAGCGCGTGCGCTTTGTGCTGAAAAGCAGCGCTGAACCGCTGAAGGTGGAACATTTAAAGCGCGTTATTTTTACCGCCATTCCACAGCGTGAGAAAAATAAAGTCAAAGTGAGCTTTAGTCAGAATCTGCCCGTAATTATCCGTCCAGCCGGACTGGCGGTTAATCTGGAACCGTGGAAGGATCTGGCCTGGCATATCAGTAGTGGGATCGTCACTGTCGAGAACAAAACGCCTTACGTTATACGTATGGAGCAAAAAGCAAAATTAATACCCTCGGGTATTTTTGTTCAGTTCCCTAAAACCTATATATTACCGGGCGAAAATATGACGGCCAGCGTTAGAGGAAAAATCACGTCGTCAGAAAGGAAAGTTGAAATATACCCTGCAACCCGTTATGGCTATAAAGCGCAGAGTTATATTGCCGAACTGAAATAACAACCACACATTTAACAGCACATGGAGTAGTTATGTTAAAGGTTTCCTGTAAAAAGGGAGTGCTGGCATTTTGCCTTACGGCGCTGGCTTTCAGTATTCGGGCGGAAATAAATCCTTCCGCAAATGAATCGGTAGAATTGGCAAGAGCGATATTTGATACCGATGCATTAAAAAATCAGGGCCTTGATCCTACAATTGCTGATTACTACTCCGTGGCTCCTCGTTTTGCTCCCGGCTATCATAACGTCACCGTCAATATTAACGGCAAGCAGCGTACCCTTATGCCGGTAAAATTTGACGAAGAGGGTTCACCCTGTATTGATAACGAGTTTTTGGAAAATGCGGGTTTGCTTAAAAAAACCAGACGCGGCACCTGTCCTAAAATTCATCAATACTGGTCCGGCTCGACGATTCAGTCTTCCCCGGATATTGAAGAAATATCGGTTGTCGTTCCATCGGAAGCGTTAGATCCTAATTTTGGGCGTCAGTATGCGGAAGTGCGCGGCGGGCGTGCGGCAATGCTGAATTACTCCATGTTCGGCACCCATAATCAGTATGACGATGAAAATGCAGATCGTTTTCAGTCAACCTTTGAACTGGGCTTTAATGCCGGGGACTGGATTGTACGCAGCACACAATTCATCAGCGACGGTAGCGATCAAAGCTTTGACGTTGAATCACTCTATACCTACGCCCAGCGCACCTTTACCGATTACGGCGTGATGGTACAAGGCGGCCAGATTAACGTGGCCAACAGCCGCTTCAGTATTCCGTCTATTTATGGGGTGCAGATGATGCCGGATAACGCACTTCTGCCTCAGGCGGGGACCGGGGTGGAAGTCACCGGTATCGCCCGCAACCCGCAGGCACGCGTGGATATCCGCCAGAGCGGACAGTTGATTTACTCAACGCTGGTACCGGCCGGGCCGTTTAATCTGGACGACGTGCCGCTGGCCAACCTCAATACCGACCTGAATGTGACGGTGACCGAGACTGACGGGAGTGAAAACCGCTTTACCGTTGCGGCGAGCACCTTCCGCAGCAATCACGTGGGCCGCGCGCCAGGCTTTACGATGGCAGTCGGACGCGTTGAAGACGACATGGATTCGCGCTTTGAAAATCCGTGGATCGTCTCCGCCAACAACGGCTGGTCCATCAACAAGCGCATGAACTTCCTCGCCGGCATGGTGATGGCGGATAACCACTATTACGGGTTCTCCGGTAACGTGGATACCGTGCCGATGCAGAACCTATATGCCTCACTCGGTTTTCTGGCGTCGATAGACAATCAGACGCAAACGGACGGTAATAAAACCACGCTCGACCTGGGGTATTCTTTGCCGTGGGGCATCAGCCTTTCGATGGGCGGCAGCTACGGCACCCCGGATTACCGTGAAATGGCGGAGCTTTACGGTGACGACGACGATATGTCGCAAACCAAGTACGACACCAATGTGGGTATTAGCTGGTCCAACACCACGTTTGGACGCTTCTCCCTTAGCTATTACCGCAATGAGAGCTGGAACAGCGAGTACGACAGCCGTCGCTTCATTTCATCGTGGTCGCAATCCTTTAAATACTTCAGCGTGAGCGTGAACTGGGAATCTGACGTTAGCCGCAGAGACGAAAGCGATAACGATCAGTTTTACGTGAACGTCTCTGTGCCGCTCGGTCGTACTGGCGTTAACACCAGCTCCTGGTATCGTGAAAGTGAAGGAAAAAGCTCCTACGGGACGCGCGCGATGGGAGCGCTCAACGATGCGAACCAGTATATGGTTGGTATCTCTCAGGATCATAACGAGAACACCACCAGTTGGGACAGCTCTCTTAACAGCAACCTGCATTACACCAGCCTGGCGCTGGCGGCAGGCGGTGATAACAACAGCAACACCAACTACTCCGCGGCGCTGAGCGGTGGGATTGTGGCGCACAGCGAGGGTGTGACCTTCTCGCCTTACCGCGTGGCTGACACCTATGCCATCGCCAGACTGGATAAACCGGTAGCAGGCATTGAGATTGGCACGACGCATGGCCCGGTATGGACGGATAAATGGGGCCAGGCGGTGATCCCTTCGCTGTCACCGTTCCGCGAGAGCACGATAGAGGTCAACACGGAAAGTCTGCCAGGCAACCTGGATGTCAGAAACGGCAGAACGGCAATTAAGGCTTCTCACGGGGCTGTCGCGAAGTGGGAGTTTGCGACGTTAAGCCAGCGCCGCGTGCTGCTTTCTATCATCCGCGCGGACGGTACGCCGCTGCCGGAAGGTGTTTCAATTGTCGACGGGGCGGGTGAGTACGTGACGACCGCGCCTGAGGACGGGGTGATCTTCCTCAACGATATCTCCGCCAGCCAGTCGCTCTACGCGAAGGTAGATGGGGGACGTTGCAAGCTGACGTATACCCTGCCGGAGGCTGAACCCAATAAATTCTATGAAGAGGTGACAGGGAAATGTCTCTAAATAACGCTCATAAGTACGTGATGGCGGTTGCGTTGCTCTGCGGCATGTCGGGTATGTCAGCGACGGCGCAGGCCGATGACGGCGAATGCGAAATGATGTCTGCGGTAAAGACGGTCGATTATGGCCGCTACCGCAAAGACGATATGCGCAAGGGGAGCGCTGAGCATGTGGGCAAAGTCTATAACGGTTATGCCTCGGTCACGCGGGAATTTCAGGTGTCGGTGATGTGCCCTGATGCGCGTAAAATGCGTATCTTCATCACCGGTGCTGCCCGAGAGAATCTGGCCTATCGGTTTACGGACAGCGGCGCGATGAAAATCGAATTCAAGGATGGGCGGGTAGACGGGAGTTCGGTGCAGCTTGCTGCGGTCGATATCGGGTCGGTCGCCGTCCAGGGCGGGGCCGCACAGGTGGGGCTGCCGCCAGAAAAAGCGCTGGCTGCCGTTAACGGTTCGGAAGTGGCGGGAGAACAGTTCACCGCAACGATGATGGTAACGACTTACCTTTCAGACAAAGCGTTTAGCGTAACCAACACAACGGATTTTACCGAGACACTGACGCTAAACGTTGACACTCTTCCTGCGCAATAAACCCTCTGATGCCCGGCAAAGGTGTTCTGCCGGGTATTTTTCTTATTGGATCCCCACCAGCCGCAGCAGCGCCGTCACGATTGCCGCCGCGATAATCACCACGATCAGCGGCATTTTTCGCCAGGCTAAAAACACCGCAAAGGCTACGCCGAGCACGCGGGCCATGCCGGCGAAATGCTCCCCTTCATAGAAGGTGGTTGCCAGCGCCACGGAAAACAGCAGCACCGTCGCCGCATCCGACAGCAGCGCCTGAGAGCGTTCGGACAAGGCCAGCCGACTGCCAAGCTTCGCTCCGCCAAGGCGCATCAGGTAGGTACCCGCCGAGAGAATGGCGATGCCGAGAATAAAAAACGTCATGTTTCCCATTATTTTTTCCTCGCAGCGAGACCGAGTAACGAAAGCAGAACCGGTAAACCCACCGGGGCAAACGGCACGGCAGCCAGTGATAACGCGGCACCGCTGCAGGCGCGGATCAGCGTGGTACGGTTTTTAAACGCGGGTACCACTAACGCCAGCAGGATCGCCGGAAACACCGCGTCCAGCCCGATGGTCTCCGGGTCCGGCAGCAGTTTACCGACCATGGCACCCAGCAGCGCCCCCACCGGCCAGATAATCGCCACACCTAAACCGCACAGCCAGTAGGCCGCTTTACGCTGCTCGGGCGTTTTTTGCGACAGGCCAAACACCACGCTTTCATCGTTCATGATGTGACAGCCGAGATAGCTCAAACCCCGTTTGCCCACCAGTTCACGCACCGTCACGCCAAACGGCACATGGCGCGCGTTGACCAGCAAACCGGCGGCCGCTGCCGCCAGCGGGTTACCTCCGCTTGCCACAATGCCGATAAACATAAACTCGGATGCGCCCGCCAGCACCGTGAGGGAAAGCACAAACGGCACCCACAGCGGAAAACCGTAGGCCATCGCCAGGGAGCCGTAAGACATGCCGACCACGCCTACCGCGAGGCAGACCAAAATTATCGCTTTTATCGTGTCGCCTTTCAGGCAAGAGAGGGGATTCTTCATATCATTTTAGCCATATCGAACGTATTTCCATTATAATGAACGCATCAAAATCGTTTTACAAGATGAACGAATCGTTCGTTATAGAGAGAAAGAGGCCGTTTTTATGACGCAGCCAATCAGCGTGATCGCCAAAAGCCTGGTGCGGGAACGCCTGCGAACCGGGCTGTCACTGGCGGAAATTGCCCGCCGTGCCGGGATCGCCAAATCTACGCTTTCTCAGCTGGAGTCTGGCAACGGCAATCCTAGCCTGGAAACGCTCTGGTCGCTTTGCGTGGCGCTGGATATCCCGTTTGCCCGGTTACTGGAGCCGCAGCAGCCCGTCACGCAGGTGATCCGCCGCGGCGAGGGCACCAAGGTGGTTGCCGGGCAGGCAAACTACGAGGCGATTTTGCTGGCGGCGTGTCCGCCGGGCGCGCGTCGTGATATCTATCTGCTGCTGACGCAGCCGGGCGCAGACCGTATTTCCCAGCCGCATCCGCCGGGGTCGGTTGAGCATATTATCGTGACCCAGGGGCGGGCGATGGTCGGCCTGATCGACGCCGCGGAAGAACTCGGCCCGGGCGATTACATTTGCTACCCTGCCGATCAGCCGCATATCTTTAAGGCGCTGGAGCCAGACACCCACGCCCTTCTGGTGGCGGAACAAAATTAACGAAGATACGGAAAATCATGTCGCTCAAAGCCATTGCTAAAGAACTGGGGCTGTCCGTCACTACCGTCAGCCGCGCCCTCAACGGGTATGACGATGTTTCTGCTGAGACGCGCGCCCGCGTGGAGGCGGAGGCTCAGCGCCGTGGCTACCGACCTAACACCTTCGCCCGCCGCCTCAAGATGGGTAAAATCGACGCCGTCGGGCTGGTCTTTCCCGTACACCCTGTTCCGCTCAATAACAGCGTATTTATGGACATGGTCGGCGAAATTAGCCACGAACTGGCGCGACATGAGATCGACTTATTGCTCATCGCCGACGACGATCTGGCCGATAAGCACAGCTATATGCGCATGGTGCAAAGCCGCCGCGTCGACGCGCTGATCGTGGCGCACACGCTGGATCACGATCCGCGTCTTGAGCAACTTCAGGCCGCCGGGTTCCCCTTTCTGGCGCTCGGGCGCAGCCAGCTGCCGCAGCCGTACGCGTGGTTTGACTTCGACAACTATGCCGGTACGCATCAGGCCACCCGCTGGCTGATCGAGAAAGGCCATCAGCGCATTGCGCTACTGGGCGAGAGCAATAATCAGGCATTCATCACCCAGCGTCGTCATGGCTATCTGGACGCGCTGCGGGAAGCCGGGCTCTCCAGCGAATGGCTGCGCGCCATGCCCCCTTCGCGTCGCGTGGGGTATGCCACCACGAAAGAACTTCTCTCCCTGCCTCAGCCGCCCACGGCCATCATTACCGACTGCAACACCCACGGCGACGGCGCGGCGATGGCGCTGGCGGAACTGGGCCGCCTGACAGGCGAGAACGCCGTTGCGCTGGTGGTTTATGACGGACTTCCGCAGGACAGCATCGTTGATGCTGACGTGGCGGCAGTGATCCAGTCCACTCGTCAGGGCGTCGGGAAACAGATTGCCGATATGGTGCGCCAGCTGATTAACGGCGACGACGTCGAACGGCTCCAGGTGCTCTGGCAGCCCGAATTCTTCCCGGGCCAGACGGCCTAAACCGCGTAAATTTCCAAACCCGATCACAGATCCGAAACGTTTTGGTTTGTATCCGAAACGTTTCGGATCAACACTCAAGGCATCCCGACGACAGGAGATGTCTGATGCAAGATGCCATTTTACGACTCGAAAGCACCACGGTTGACGTGGTGATAAAAACCCAACCGTTCGCCGAAATTCTCTACTGGGGGGCGCACCTTCAGCACTTTTCGCCGCAGAATGTCGCTACGCTGGCGCGGCCGGTGGCAAACGGCAGGCTGGATGTGGACTCCCCGGTAACGCTGATGGCCGAGCTGGGGCACGGGCTGTTTGGCTCGCCCGGTATTGAGGGGCATCGCCAGGGGCTGGACGGTTCTCCGGTGTTTAAAACCACGCAGGTGCAGCAGGACGTAAACACCCTGACGATAACCGCCGAAGATGGATGCGCGGGCCTGCGTCTGACCAGCGAGCTGACGCTGGAGGCCAGCGGCGTGCTGGTGGTGCGCCATGGAGTAACCAACCTGAAAGCGCTGGCGTGGCAGGTGGACCGATTCGCCGTCACGCTGCCGGTGGCCGAGCGCGCGCAGGAGGTTATGGCCTTTCACGGACGCTGGATCAGAGAATTTCAGCCGCACCGCGTCACGCTTGAACACGACAGCTTTATCATTGAAAACCGTCGGGGTAAAACGTCCCACGAACATTTCCCGGCGCTGATCGCCGGTACGCCATCGTTCAGCGAAATGCAGGGCGACGTCTGGGGCGTGCATCTGGGCTGGAGCGGCAACCACCGCCTGCGCGCCGAAGCGAAAACCGATGGTCGCCGTTATATACAGGCCGAAGCGCTCTACCTGCCGGGTGAAATGGCGATTGAAGAGGGCGAAACGCTCTGGACGCCGCGCCTGTATGCCAGCTACTCCCCGCACGGGCTGAACGGCATGAGCCAGCAGTTCCACCGCTACCTGCGCGACAGCATCATCCGCTTCCCGGAAAACAAACCGCGCCCGGTACACCTCAATACCTGGGAGGGGATCTACTTCAGCCACGATCCGGAGTACATCATGCGCATGGCCGATGAGGCCGCCGCGCTGGGCGTGGAGCGCTTTATCATTGACGACGGCTGGTTCAAAGGCCGCAACGACGACCATGCCGCGCTGGGCGACTGGTACCTGGATGAGAAAAAATACCCGAACGGCCTGACGCCGGTAATCAGTCACGTTAAACGGCTCGGCATGGAATTTGGCATCTGGATCGAGCCGGAGATGATTAACCCGGATTCCGATCTCTATCGCGCGCATCCTGACTGGGTGCTGGCGCTGCCGGGCTATCCCCAGGCGACCGGACGACACCAGCTGGTGCTCAATCTCAACATCCCGCAGGCCTTTGATTATCTCGTGGAGCGCATGAGCTGGCTGCTGGGCGAGCATGCGGTTGACTACGTGAAATGGGACATGAACCGCGAGCTGGTGCAGCCCGGGCACAACGGTAAAGCTGCCGCCGACGCGCAGACCCGCCAGTTTTACCGCCTGCTGGACGTGCTGGGCGAGCGTTTTCCGCACATTGAATTTGAATCCTGCTCCTCCGGCGGGGGGCGAATCGATTATGAAGTGCTGACCCGCAGCCATCGCTTCTGGGCGTCCGACAACAACGACGCGCTGGAGCGCAACACGATCCAGCGCGGCATGAGCTACTTTTTCCCGCCGGAGGTGATGGGGGCGCATATCGGTCATCATAAATGTCACGCCACCTTCCGCCAGCACAGCATCGCTTTCCGTGGGCTTACTGCGCTGTTTGGGCATATGGGGCTGGAGCTGGATCCGCTCACCGTCGATGCGCAGGAGCGTGAGGGCTATCGCCATTATGCCGCGCTGTATAAGCGGTGGCGTGAGGTGATTCATCACGGTACCCAGTGGCGCGTGGACATGCCGGATGCCACCACGCTGGCGCAGGGTATAGTGAGTGAAGACAAAGCGCAGGGGCTGTTTATGGTCAGCCAGCTCGCGATGCCGGATTACACCCTGATGATGCCGCTGCGCATGCCGGGGTTAGACGCCAGCGCGCAGTACCGTATTACGCTGCTGGATCACCCGAACATTCAGATCACGGGCGAGGGCGGGCACACCATGCGCAAGCTGCCGGCGTGGATGGAAGCCTCGCAAACGGCAAGCGGTGAATGGCTGATGCGGGCGGGTATTGCGCTGCCGATTCTGGATCCGGAAACCGCCATTCTGATTGGCGTGGAACGCGTGTAAAGGTGACGGGCCGGGCAGCCGGCCCTCCGTTGAGGATAAAAATAATGAACACAACAACATGTACCCACAAAGACAACCCCAATTTCTGGATCTTCGGGCTGTTCTTCTTTCTCTACTTCTTCATCATGGCCACCTGCTTTCCGTTCCTGCCGATTTGGCTGTCGGACATCATTGGCCTGAATAAAACCCATACCGGGATTGTCTTCTCCTGCATCTCGCTGTCGGCCATCGCGTTCCAGCCGGTGCTGGGCGTCATTTCGGACAAGCTGGGGCTGAAAAAACACCTGCTGTGGATAATCTCGGTGCTGCTGTTTCTGTTCGCACCGTTTTTCCTGTACGTCTTCGCGCCACTGTTGAAAACCAATATCTGGCTGGGCGCGCTGAGCGGCGGGTTGTATATCGGCTTTGTTTTTTCAGCCGGATCCGGGGCCATTGAGGCCTACATTGAACGCGTGAGCCGCAACAGCCTCTTTGAATACGGCAAGGCGCGCATGTTTGGCTGCCTCGGCTGGGGCTTGTGCGCCTCAACGGGCGGCATCCTGTTCGGCATCGACCCGTCGTATGTTTTCTGGATGGGATCGGCGGCGGCACTTTTGCTGATGCTGTTGCTGGTGGTCGCGAAACCGAAGCCCAACCAGACGGCGCAGGTCATGAACGCCCTGGGCGCGAACCAGCCGCAGATCACCGCTAAAACCGTGTTCAACCTGTTCCGCCAGCGCAGAATGTGGATGTTCATCCTGTACGTAATTGGCGTGGCCTGCGTGTATGACGTTTTCGACCAGCAGTTTGCCACCTTCTTTAAAACCTTCTTCGCCACGCCGCAGGAAGGAACCCGTGCCTTTGGTTTTGCCACCACGGCGGGGGAGATTTGTAACGCCATCATCATGTTCTGCTCGCCGTGGATCATTAACCGCATCGGCGCGAAGAACACGCTGCTGATCGCCGGGGTGATTATGGCGACGCGCATTATCGGCTCGTCGTTTGCCACCACCGCCGTGGAGGTCATCGCCCTCAAGATGCTGCACGCGCTGGAGGTCCCGTTCCTGCTGGTGGGGGCATTCAAGTACATTACCGGAGTGTTTGATACGCGCCTGTCGGCCACCATCTACCTGATTGGTTTTCAGTTTGCCAAACAGTCGGCAGCGATTTTCCTCTCCGCCTTTGCCGGAAATATGTATGACCGAATCGGCTTTCAGGAGACGTATCTGATGCTGGGCTGTTTCGTGCTGGCGATTACGGTGGTGTCGACGTTTACGCTGAGCAGCAGGCGGGAGATTGCTGCCACCACAGGGGCGGCAGCGTTAACGCATCACTCCAGGTAAAACACCTCTTTCAGCCCGGCGCTCACCGGGCTGTTATCCGGGTTCGACGGCATGACGTCAGCCATATATTTCCACCAGCGCTGGCACACGTCGGTATTCGCCACCGCGTTCCAGCGCTCCTCCGACTCAATCTCCACCGTCGCAAACAGCAGGTTGCGTTCTCTGTCGAGATAAATGGCGTAGTGGTGCGCGCCGTGGGCTTTCAGCACCGCTTCCAGTTCGGGCCAGATCGGATTGTGGCGACGCGCGTACTCCTCGTGCGCGTCCGGATTTATCTGCATCACAAACGCTTTGCGGATCATAATGCCTCCAGGTACAGCTCGCGGACCTCGTCGCGGCTGGCGGTACGTGGGTTACAAGGCGCACACGGATCGGCGAGGGCTTTATCCAACCAGCCTTCGATATCGGCTTTGGTGACGCCGAGCTGGCTGAAGCCTGACGGAATGCCGACGCGGGCGCTCAGGTCGCGAATCGCCTGAATGGCGGACATGCTTGCGGCTTCATTGCTCATCCCGCGGGTATCGACGCCCATTGCCTCCGCCACGCGGGCAAAACGCGCGACCGCGTTCGGGCGGTTAAAGTTTTCGATGATCGGCAGCAGGATGGCGTTGCACACGCCATGCGGCAGGTTGTGCGTTGCGCCCGGCTGGTGCGCCAGAGCATGTACCAGCCCCAGCCCGGCGCTGTTAAACGCCATACCCGCCAGGTACTGACCAAACGCCATCTGCTCGCGCGCTTCCACGTTATGACCGTCGTCGACCGCTTTCGGCAGCCAGAGGTTAATCAGGCGAATCGCTTCCAGCGCGTTGGCATCGGTCAGCGGGTGTGCGCCAACGGACACGTAGGCTTCAATGGCGTGCGTTAACGCATCCATACCGGTCGCGGCGGTCACGGAGGCCGGAATATCAAGCATCACGCTGGCATCGTCCACGGCAATATCCGGGATGATGTTCGGGTCGATAATCACCTCTTTCACCTGGCGCGCGGAGTCGATGATCACCGCGTTGCTGGTCATCTCTGCCGCGGTGCCTGCGGTAGTGTTAATCGCCACCAGCGGCACGCCTGCGTTTTTCACCTTGCCGACGCCGGAGTAATCGGTAGACGGGCCTGGATTAGCGGTGAGGATTTTAATCGCCTTGGCGGTATCAATCGGGCTGCCGCCGCCAAAGGCGATGATGTAATCACACTCCGCGTCCCGGTAAGCCGCAAATCCTTTTTGCACCAGCGCTTCCGTCGGGTTCGGAAACACCTCATCGAACAGGTGATATGACATTTGATGGGCGTCCAGCGCGGTAAACAGGCTGTCGAGCAGGCCCAGTTTCACCAGTTGGCCGTCGGTGACAATCAGCGCTTTGCCCCACTGCCTGGTCGCCACCAGGGTGACCATATCGCCGATTGCACCCGCGCCATGCAGGCTAATTTTGGGAAGTGCCAACATAAAGCTCATGATAATTCTCCTTAACTATCGCCTGTGGCGTTACGCGTATAAATCCAGGGCCGACTGCATCGGGGTAACGCCAAAACGTTTGCCCAGCGCGATCAGCTCTTCCCGGGGGATGGTCTGCTTCATGCCGCCCATGGAGTAGACCTTCACCAGCACTTCTGCGGATTTCTCGGCGGTGTCGATCAGGCCGAAGGTTTCATCCAGCGTCGGACCGCTGCCGAAGACGCCGTGGAACGGCCACAGCACCAGCGAATGTTTTTGCATATCTTTGGCGGTCGCCTGGCCGATCTCGTCGGTACCCGGCACCATCCACGGCAGAATGCCGACGCCGTCCGGGAACACCACCAGACACTCGGTACTGCCTTCCCACAGCTTGCGGGTAAAGAAATCAGAATTATTTTCCAGCACGTAGGTCAGGGCGATCAGGTTAGTGGCGTGGCAGTGCATGATGACGCGGTCTTTGCCGTTGGTCGCCTTGATGCGCTCGCAGTGGGAGAGGAAGTGCGCCGGCAGTTCAGAGGTCGGCACCGCGTCGTCCGTTAGCCCCCACAGAATGTGGTAGCCCGCGCCGTCGCTGTCTACCCTCACGACGCCGAGATTGGCTTCCGGGTCCAGTTGAACGTTACGGAAGAACTTGCCGGAACCGGTAACGATAAACGGCGTGTTGGCGAGCAGCGGCATCGGCTGACTCAGGGCAATATAGCGCGGCTTCTGGTGAAAATCGGCGGCGTAGGGCTCGATGTCCGCATCGTCCAGGCGCAGCGTGAGGTTGCCGCCGTTGCGTTCATCCCAGCCCTTCAGCCAGGCGTCGGAGGTGGCTTTGATCATGCCCTGGACGAACCAGGAGGTGGTGATGGTCTGCATACAGTGTTTCCTTTGAAAATGCCGGGTGGCGCTACGCTTACCCGGCCTGCTTTTACCTGTAGGCCCGGCAAGCAACGCGCCGCCGGGCGATATTTTTTACTGACGAGCGGCGAGCACGTCTTTTTCATACGCCCGCACGTTGTCCAGCCACTGGCTGCCCGCAGGCGCATCGTGACGCTGGCAGTACATCTCCCATACCGCCTGCCACGGCAGGGATTTTTGCTCCTCCAGCAGCGCCAGACGCGCGGTGTAGTCGCCGTTTTCTTCAAGCTGTTTCAGCGCAGCAGTCGGCTCCAGCAGAGCGCGCAGCAACGCTTTCTTCATGTTGCGGGTGCCGATAACCCACGCCGCGATGCGGTTGATGGAGGCGTCAAAGAAGTCGAGGCCGATGTGCACGCGGTCATACAGATCGTGGCGGATGATTTCGCTGGCAATCGCCTGGGTTTCGTCGTCCAGCAGGACCACGTGGTCGCTGTCCCAGCGCACCGGACGGCTGACGTGCAGCAGCAGGCGCGGCACGTAGAGCATGGCGGCGGAGATTTTGTCGGAGATCACCTCGGTCGGATGGAAGTGGCCAGCATCCAGGCACAGCGCGGTCTGGCGGCTGGTGGCGTAGCCCATGTAGAACTCGTTTGAGCCCACGGTGTAGCTCTCTGCGCCAATGCCGAACAGCTTGCTCTCCACCGCGTCGATATGGTGCGACGGGTCCAGCTTTTCGCTGATGGCTTCATCCAGCGCGGCCAGCAGCCGCTGACGCGGGGCCAGTCGGTCTACGGTGATGTCCTTCATGCCGTCCGGGATCCAGATATTCATCACCGACGGCGTGCCAAGCTGTTCGCCGAAATACGCCGAGACGCGTCGGCTGGCTTTGACGTGGTCGATCCAGAACTGCCGGATTTCGTCGTTGGCGTGTGCAAGGGTAAACCCGTCCGCGCTCAGCGGGTGCGAGAAGCAGGACGGGTTAAAATCCAGTCCCAGCCGGTTGGCCTTTGCCCACTCCACCCAGTTCTTAAAGTGTTCCGGTTTGATTTCGTTACGCGCGACCGGCGAGTCCGATTCGAGATAAATCGCGTGCAGATTCAGGCGTTTTGGTCCTGGGATCAGGCTCAACGCCATTTCAAGATCCGCACGCAGTTCGGTGGCGTTGCGCGCTTTGCCCGGGTAGTTACCCGTTGCCTGAATGCCACCCGTCAGGGAACCGCCCGGATTCTCGAAACCGGCGACGTCATCACCCTGCCAGCAGTGCATGGAGACGGGCAGACGGTCGAGCTGGCGCAGCGCCTCTTCGACATCCACGCCGACGGCGGCGAAACGCTGTTTAGCCAGGTCCCAGGCTTGTTCAAGTTGAGTGGTCATGCGCAAAGCTCCTTAGTCAGTCGTTTTTGCTGAAACTGCGCCCGGTAGCGGGCAATGTCATGGCAGGGATTGGGGGTGAAGGTGGTCAGGCTGTTATTCGCCGTCACCACCGAACGGAAATCGTCGACGTTTGATAGTTCGTCCAGCGTCATCAACTGAATGCCAATGTTGCCGAGCGTGGAAGCCTCTACGGGACCTGCCACCACCGTAATGCCGCAGGCATCGGCGCAGAGCTGGTTCAGCAGCCGGTTCTGGCAGCCGCCGCCCACGATGTGCAGCTGGCTGAACGGTTTACCGCGAAGGTCAGCCAGTTCGCTCAGGATGTCGGCATAGAGCAGGGCGAGGCTGTCAAAAATACAGCGCGCCAGCTCGGCGGGGCGGGAAGGTACCGGCTGCCCCGCGTCAAAACAGGCGGCCTGGATCTCAGCGCTCATGTGCACCGGGTTAATAAAGCGGTCGTCGTTCGGGTTAATCAGGAAGGTGCAGGCCTTCAGTTTTTCGGTTTCCGCGATAAGCGCGGGCAGGTCGGTGACGTTCTGCTCTTTCAGCACCCGCTGAAGCAGCCACAGGCCCATGATGTTCTTCAGCACGCGGTAGCGTCCTTCGGCACCGCCTTCGTTGGTGATATTGGCGGCCAGCGCGGCGTCGCTGGTGTAAGGCGTTTTGCTCTCAAAACCCATCAGCGACCAGGTGCCGGAGGAGAGATAGGCCGCGTCTTTGCTGGCGAGCGGCGAGGCAATGACCGCGCTTGCGGTGTCGTGACTGGCGACGGCGACAACGGGAATTTCATTCCCCTGCGGGCAAATCCACTGGCCGATCACATTGCCCGGATGGGTTGGCGCGCCGAACCAGGACGGCGAGGCGCCCGTCCATGCCAGCAGGTGTTCATCCCAGTTATCGGTGTTGATATTGACCAGCTGCGTGGTGGTGGCGTTGGTGTATTCCCAGTTCATGTTGCCGGTCAGACGATAGCTTAAGTAATCCGGGATCAGCAGTGCATGCGCCACCTTTTCAACCAGCTCTGGCTGTTGCTCCACCAGCGCGCGCAGCTGGTACAGCGTGTTAAACGGCAGAAACTGAATGCCGCTGCGACCATAGATGTTCTCCTTGCCAAGCTGCGCGATGGCGTGCGCCATCAGCCCATCGGTGCGGCTGTCGCGGTAGGAGACGGGCAGGCCGACGCGTTCGCCGTGACTGTCCAGCAGCACGTAATCCACGCCCCACGTATCAATGCCGATACTGTCGATGCGGATACCGTTTTCGAAGACGTTGTGAAGTCCGGTGCGGATCTCCGCCTCCAGCGCATCGATATCCCAGGTCACAAAACCGTCCTGTTTTTGCAGACAATTGGCGAAACGGTGCATTTCGCGAAGCGTAAGGGTGTGCTGGTCACAGTCCCAGGTGGCGAGCATTACACGGCCGCTGGATGCGCCTAAATCGACAGCCACACAATGGCGAAAAGTCATGGTCGGGTCCTTTCTTAAGTCATTAGCGATGAGTGTAAGAAAGGGAAGAAATAGCCACCTTCTCTCCACTGACAGCCCAAATCTCGCGCTGGCAAGAAAGCAAAGGTGAACGTGAGGGAGTTCACAGTTTCCAGTAATGGCGGGGTTTGCAGGCAGTGTGACGCTGACCGCATTTCCCGATCTTTCCGCCTGTTTCTTGAAAAACCGGCAGCTTTTGCGCGGTTTACTGTCAAAAATTTAAGGTGAGCGTGAAGGGCCTTAATTACTATTTTGAGAACTTTTCTCATTGGTGGGGGCCGTTATGACCGTACTGCACAGCGTCGATTTTTTTCCTTCGGGGGCTTCTCCCGTCGCGATTGAGCCACGGCTTCCTCAGGCTGCGTTCCCGGAGCATCATCATGATTTTCATGAGATTGTGATTGTTGAGCACGGAACGGGCATCCACGTGTTCAATGGTCAGCCGTATACCATCAGCGGCGGTACGGTGTGCTTCGTGCGCGACCACGACAGACACCTGTATGAACATACCGACAACCTGTGTCTGACCAACGTGCTCTATCGTTCCCCGGACGCGTTCCAGTTTCTCTCCGGGTTGAATCAGCTGTTGCCGCAGGAGAAAGACGGCCACTACCCGTCGCACTGGCGGGTGAATCAATCCACGTTACAGCAGGTGCGTCAGCTGGTGAGCCAGATGGAGCAGAGCGAGGACGGGCAGGAGACGCACGCGATTGCCACCCGCGAGCTGCTGTTTATGCAGCTGCTGGTGCTGCTGCGCCGAAGCAGCCTGGTGGAAGGGATGGAAAATAATGACGCACGGCTGAACCAGCTCATGGCCTGGCTGGAAGATCATTTCGCTGAAGATGTCTGCTGGGAAACGCTGGCGGACGACTTTTCGCTCTCGCTGCGCACGCTGCATCGTCAGCTCAAGCAGCATACCGGGCTCACGCCGCAGCGTTACCTTAACCGTCTGCGCCTGATCAAAGCGCGTCACCTTTTACGGCATACCGACGAAAGCGTTACAGAAATTGCTTATCGCTGCGGTTTCGGCGACAGTAACCACTTTTCGACGCTATTTCGCCGGGAATTTAGCTGGTCGCCGCGCGATATTCGTCAGGGGAAAGACGCGTTGTTTCAGTAACGCGAGGGCAGTCACCGTTTTCAGGCCGCAAAAAAGCTAATAATGCCCGTTTATTCGCCGTAGAGGTTGTCGTGTGGCCGCTCAGTTAATTCTTCGCAAAGATGATTTTTTTGCCTCCGCGAGTCAGGCCGTCGCGGTGGCCGACCGTTACCCGCAAAATGTCTTTGCCGAGCATACCCATGAGTTCTGCGAGCTGGTGCTGGTGTGGCGCGGCAACGGCCTGCACGTCCTCAACGACCGGCCCTACCGCATCACGCGCGGGGATCTGTTTTACATTCGCGCCGAAGACAAACACGCCTACGCCTCGGTTAACGATCTGGTGTTGCAGAACGTCATCTACTGCCCTGACAGGCTTAAACTGAATGTCGACTGGGCGAGCAACATTCCGGGCATTCTGAATGCCGGAGGCGAACCGCACTGGCGCTTAAGCAGCAGCTGCATGGCTCAGGTGCGCCAGACGATTTCCCAGCTGGAGCAGGAGAGCCAGAAGAGCGACCCGGTGGCAAACCAGATGTCGGAGCTGCTTTTCGCCCAGCTGGTGATGACCCTGAAGCGTCATCGTTACGCCACGGATAATCCCTCCGCCACCACGCAGGAAGCGCTGCTGGATAAGCTGATCGCCCGGCTTGCGGGCAGTCTGAACAAGAGTTTCGTACTGGAAAAATTCTGCGAGCAGGAGCAGTGCAGCGAGCGCGCGCTGCGCCAGCAGTTCCGCACCCAGACGGGGATGACGATAAACCATTACCTGCGCCAGCTGCGCATCTGCCACGCCCAGTATCTGTTACAGCATACGGAGCTGATGGTCAGTGAAGTGGCGATGCGCTGCGGCTTTGAGGACAGTAACTACTTTTCGGTGGTGTTTAACCGTGAGGTGGGAATGACGCCGGTTCAGTGGCGTCATCGCAGTCGAAAAGCAGCGTAATTAGTTCGCCATGCCGAGGCCGACGATATTGGCCGCAATGATAATCACCACGCAGCCCAGGCTCAGTACGCCAACCGGACGACGTCCGGCGTTGTTCCACTCCTTCAGCACCAGCCCAACCAGCCCGCCGCACAGCACGTAGAAGCTCATGTGCAGCATCCAGCTTATGTAGTCGTACTGCGGCGGAATGCTGGCGTGGCCCCAGGCGTAGAAGAAGAATTGCAGATACCACATCAGGCCGCCGAGCGCGGAGAGCAGAACGTTGGTGAGGATCAGCGTTTTTGCCAGCGAGAAGTCGGCTTTTACCGACAGGTTCTTCACTTTTGCCAGACGAATGAAGCAGAAACCGAGGTTTACCAGCGCGCCGCCGCCCATGATCACCACGTAGCTTGGCAGGGCAACATACAGCGGGTCAACGCCCAGCGCCGCAGCGGCGTCGTGCATCGGTTTGGCGGCGTTCATGGCGAACGACATGCCCGCCGAGAAGACCCCGCACATCACCGCCAGCAGCAGCCCTTTCTTCAGGTTGAACTCTTCGGCCCTGATGCCCATCTTGCGTTCTTTTAGCTGTCCTGCGCGGGTGACGATCCCCACGCCGATCACCGCCACCAGCACGCCCAGCAGCGTCATCCGACCGCCCTGGGTGTTGATCAGCACGTCGAAATGGCCGTTAAGAATGGGCGTCATCAGGGTGCCCACTATCAGCGTAATGCCAATCGCGATGCCGATACCCATCGACATCCCGAGGTAGCGCATGGTCAGGCCGTAGTTGATGTTGCCGATGCCCCACATCGCGCCGAACAGGAATACCGGCAGCAGGGTGGAGGCGTTGAAGGAGGAGAAGTAGCCCCAGAAATCGGGCAGCAGCATGGCGCTGATTGTCCAGGGCAAAATCAGCCAGGACACGGTACCGCCAACGGACCACATGGTTTCCCACGACCAGCCTTTCACCTTTTTGAACGGGGCATAGAAACAGGCTGCACTGGCTGCGCCTATTAAATGCCAGAAGATACCCATCGTAATCGCATGATTCATTTTTACGTCCTCATCGTTTTTATAGCCGGAGGCTTCCCCCCGACTTGATGAGTGTAAAAATTAGGCTGTTCAGGAACCTTCAGAAGGTTGCCGCACTTTTGTTTTGAATGGCAATCAGCACGTTAAGCGCGTGAGCAGACTCACAATTCCTTTATTTCTCAAAAACCGAATAACCATATAAAAACTACGGCATTGATAATCATTTTCAATATCATTTAATTAACTATAATGAACCAACTGCTTACGCGGCATTAACAGCTGTGCCGCCCGACAATAATGGAGAGGATTATGAGTTATACACTGCCATCCCTGCCGTATGCCTACGACGCACTGGAACCGCATTTCGACAAGCAGACGATGGAAATCCATCACACTAAACACCACCAGACCTACGTGAACAACGCGAATGCTGCGCTGGAAAGCCTGCCAGAGTTCGCTAATCTGCCTGTTGAAGAGCTGATCACCAAGCTGGACCAGCTGCCAGCAGACAAGAAAACCGTACTGCGTAACAACGCGGGCGGTCACGCTAACCACAGCCTGTTCTGGAAAGGCCTGAAAACCGGCACCACCCTGCAGGGCGACCTGAAAGCGGCTATCGAGCGCGACTTCGGTTCCGTAGACAACTTCAAAGCGGAATTCGAAAAAGCCGCTGCAACCCGCTTCGGCTCTGGCTGGGCGTGGCTGGTTCTGAAAGGCGACAAGCTGGCAGTGGTTTCTACTGCTAACCAGGACTCCCCGCTGATGGGTGAAGCGATCTCTGGCGCATCCGGTTTCCCAATCCTGGGTCTGGACGTGTGGGAACACGCTTACTACCTGAAGTTCCAGAACCGTCGCCCTGACTACATCAAAGCGTTCTGGGATGTCGTGAACTGGGACGAAGCAGCAGCGCGTTTCGCCGCTAAAAAATAAGGTTGCATTGACGCCTGTGAGAAGCGAGTCTGATGACTCGCTTTTTTTGTATCTGCGTAATGGAGGCAGCGATGCATTACCCGGTGAACGTGTTTACAGGCAAGGTAAGGGAGTACGACGGCAGCCGCCCGAGCGCCATCGCCAAAGTGCAGGTCGACGGTGAGCTGTCGCTGACCGAGCTCGGGCTTGTGGGCGACCAGCAGGCCGAAAAGAAAATCCACGGCGGGCCCGATCGCGCGCTGTGCCACTATCCGCGCGAGCACTATCAGCACTGGAAAACCGAATTTCCTGAGCAGGCGGACCTCTTCGTCGCGCCCGCGTTTGGCGAAAATCTCTCAACGGAAGGGGTGACGGAAAAGAACGTCTTTATTGGCGATATTTACCGCTGGGGCGATGCCCTGATTCAGGTCACCCAGCCGCGCTCGCCGTGCTTCAAGCTCAACTACCATTTCGGGATTCAGGATATGTCGGCCCAGCTGCAAAACGCGGGTAAAACCGGCTGGCTGTACCGCGTGGTGCTTGCAGGACAAGTATCTGCGGATGCCCCGCTTGAGCTCGCGTCGCGTTTGAGCGACGTGTCCGTTTACGACGCCTGCGCGATTGCCTGGCATATGCCTTTCGACGATGAACAGTATCATCGCCTGCTGTCGGCGGCGGGGCTGTCTACCAGTTGGACGAGAACGATGCAGAAGCGGCGTATAAGCGGGAAGATCGAGAGTAGTTCGCGGAGATTGTGGGGGAAATAGGTTCCGTAGAAAGTAGGCCGGGTAAGGCGAAGCCGCCACCCGGCACATACCGTTACGAACGCTTATACAGCGGTAGCCACAGCGTTAACCGCAGCCCGCCCAGCGGGCTGTCGTCGGCTTTCACCCAGCCGCGGTGCTGCTGCATGGCGGTTTCTACAATCGCCAGCCCCAGCCCCGTGCCGCCAGACTCACGGTCGCGCGCTTCGTCGGTGCGGTAGAACGGACGGAAAATCTGCTCGCGATCTTCCGGGCTGACGCCAGGACCGTCGTCATCGACAATGACGGTGATCCCGTCTTTATCCACCGAGAACGCCACTTCAATCTTCGTGTGCGAGTAGCGCAGGGCGTTACGCACGATATTCTCCAGCGCGCTTTCCAGCGCGTTGGGGTTACCGTACAGCGGCCACGGGCCCGGCGGGAAGTTGACGGTGAACGATTTACCCATCTGCTCCGCTTCGAACGCCGCGTTGTCCAGCACCTCGTGCCACAGGTGATTGGCTTTCACCGTTTCGCTCACCAGCGCGTTTTTCTGCTGGTTGCGCGACATCACCAGCAGATCGTTAATCATGCTGTCCAGACGGTGCGCTTCCGTTTCAATACGTTCCAGCTCTTTGCTTTCCCCGCTGCGGCGACGCAGCAGGGCGGTGCCCAGCTGTAAGCGCGTGAGCGGGGTGCGCAGTTCGTGCGAGATGTCCGACAGCAGGCGTTGCTGGGCCGTCATCATCCGATCAAGCGCGCTGACCATCTGGTTAAAACTGGTGCCGGCGGCCAGGAACTCCTGCGGCCCGGATTCCAGCTCCGGATGCTGTCTGAGATTGCCTTGTGCCACTTCGTCCGCCGCATTTTTCAGCTTACGCGCGGGTTTCGCCAGGCTCCACGCCAGCCATAACAGCAGCGGGGAACTGACCAGCATCGTGACGATCAGCAGCAGAAGCGGACGGTCAAACAGCAGGTTGATGAAGTCGGACTGGGAACTGCTCGCAGGGCGAATCAGGTAGAGCTGGTAGTTATCTTCCCCATCCCGTACCGAGAAAGGGCCGACCATCTCTACCCGACCATATTTCTTTTTCTGTGGGTGATCGGCGTTATCCGCCTGGCCAATAAAGTTGCGGATGATCTGCATTTCATTGCGATCGGCGCCAATCACGCGGCCTTCGCTGGTAACCAGCAAAAGACGTTGTCCTGGCGGCGCCCACTTGTCGATAGCGCGAAACAGCCTGCGCCACCACATTAAATCGTTCGGCGGATCGTTTGCCAGCTCCGCTTCCACGTGCTGCTCGATCATCACGCCCTGACGTTGCTCGCTGTCGAGCAGCTCCGTCATTTGGCGTGAGTCGAGTTTTGGCAACATCAAAACGAGCATTAAAACCAGTGCCAGCGTCAGCCAGAAGATGGCGAAGATGCGGGCGGTTAAGCTGCCTATCATGAAGCAGAAACCATCAGATAACCGCGACCACGCAGGGTTTTAAACCATGGGTGACCGTCTTTACGCTCCGGCAGCTTGCGGCGCAGGTTAGAGATGTGCATGTCGATGGCGCGGTCAAACGGCGTGAGGCGTTTGCCCAGCACTTCCTGGCTTAAATGTTCACGCGATACCACCTGGCCAAGATGTTGCGCCAGTAGATACAGCAGTGTGAACTCGGTGCCAGTAAGCTCCAGCGTCTGGCCGTCGAAGCTTGCTTCCTGACGGCCCGGGTTCAGGCTCAGGGAGTCCACTTCCAGCGTTGGCGAGCTGTTGTCGGTATTCTGCTGCTGCTCGCTCCAGTGGGAACGGCGCAGGATCGCGCGAATACGGGCCACCAGTTCACGGTCGTTGAACGGCTTCGGTAAATAGTCATCCGCACCCAGCTCAAGGCCGAGAACGCGGTCAAGCTCGCTGCCGCGGGCGGTCAGCATGATAACGGGGGTCTGGTGTGTCTGGCGAAGCTCTTTCAGCGTATCAATACCGTTTTTCTTTGGCATCATTACGTCGAGCAAAAGTAGATCGATGCTGTCGTCAAGGAGACTCAGCGCCTGCTCGCCATCATGGGCAACCAGGACGTTGAAACCTTCCATGTCGAGCAACTCCTTTAAAAGGGATGTGAGCTCTCGGTCATCGTCAACTAACAGGATTTTATTCATTGTTTAAATACCTCCGAGGCAGAAATTACGACATCAAGGCTATCTAATCCATGACTTTACGTTGTTTTACACCCCCTGACGCATGTTTGCAGCCTGAATCGTAGACTGTCTCTCGTTGAATCGCGACACGAAAGATTTTGGGAGCAAGTGATGCGCAAAGTTACCGCTGCCGTCATGGCCTCAACGCTGGCGTTCAGTGCGTTTAGCCAGGCTGCTGTAGCTATCATCGGCGATAACGGTTCCTCGCAAGAGGGCGCAACGCAGCACAGCAGCCAAAGCCATATGTTTGACGGCATAAGTTTAACCGAACATCAGCGTCAACAGATGCGAGATCTGAT
This sequence comes from Enterobacter cloacae complex sp. P47BA, assembly GCF_014930485.1. Classification (NCBI taxonomy): domain Bacteria; kingdom Pseudomonadati; phylum Pseudomonadota; class Gammaproteobacteria; order Enterobacterales; family Enterobacteriaceae; genus Enterobacter; species Enterobacter cloacae complex sp. P47BA. Next base: position 63,669 of record NZ_JADBRF010000022.1, read on the forward strand.
GCAGAGGGCACGACACGACCAGCCCCCTGTTAATGTTAGCGAAATGGAGACAATGCATCGCCTTGTCACCGCAGAAAATTTTGACGAAAGCGCTGTTCGCGCTCAGGCCGAAAAAATGGCACAGGAACAGGTTGCCCGCCAGGTAGAAATGGCGAAGGTCCGCAACCAGATGTTCCACCTGCTAACGCCCGAGCAGCAAGCGGTTTTGAATGCCAAACATCAGCAGCGTATGGACCAGCTGCGTGAGGTTGCACGGATGCAGCGAAGCTCAGAAGCGACGTTTTTCAGTAGCAATAGCAGTACCCGTAGTAACCAGTAAACCCTGTTTTCCTTGCCATAGACACCATCCCTGTCTTCCCCCACATGATGTGGGGGTTTTTTTTATCAATAACTTACTATAAATCTCTATTTAAAACAGCTGCTTACAAAAATTTGGAGCCAGCCTGAGCCATTTCAAATATCCCAGAGTGTGGACGCAATGTGGACACTCCGGGACATTATCAACTACACAGACACGCCACCGGCAAGCGGATTTTAAGCGACAGCATTTTGCAAATAGTCAGGCGATAAGTGAGCGTAGACCATCGTTTGCTGAATGCTCGCATGCCCCAGGATTTGCTGTAGTGCGATTATGTTTCCCCCGTTCATCATGAAGTGACTCGCGAAGGTGTGACGCAGGATGTACGTTGCTTGGTTCGGCGGGATGTCTGGTTTTACCATCCGCAGTATCTTGCAAAACTTCTCATAATCGACTTTGAACAGCTTCCCGCTGGCTTTCTCCTTGATCAGCTTTTCCAATTCTGCCGAGATTGGAACGGTTCTCTTTTTCCCGTTTTTTGTTTTCAGGAACGTGACGCGACAGTTAACGATCTGGGAGGGTTTAAGGGTTCAGCACTTTGCTAAAAGGGCATATGTGAAAGGTGCTCAGTTTCTTTGTGCAGATTTCCGCTACACCATTCCCGTTGCAAGCCATGTATTTGAGAAAACAGTAATTTACTGTGATCCGCCATACCTGCTAGCCAGCGCGACGGCTGATTTCACCGCTTATGGGAAGCCCTTCACGGCGACTGATCACCGTGACCTGGTTGGGGCATTAATCAGCGCCCATAACAACGAAGGTTGTGTATCCGTTTTTTCAGGTAGTGACACCGAGGACACACGCCAAATTTATTACCCGTTCACCCTTAAACCTTTTGAAGTTCGGCGCTCAGTTGGGGCTAAAACGCGCTACCTGGCTGGCGAGGTGATTGGCACGCTGCGTGTCTGTGATTGCTGTGGCGCGTGGGCGGTGGCTGTCCAGATTGTGGGGTGGTGATGGGCGATGCGACTTATTCAGAAATGGTTGCTTCTGGTGCTTTTGACGATCAGGAGGTGTTCTGATGAATACAGTTGAGGCGGTAGTAACAAAGGTTCTGGATGTTCGCCCATACCGTAATTTCTGGATCACCCGCGTTGAGGTTCTTAGCGAGGGTGGTTAACGGGTGAATTGATTGTAACCGGTGCGGATATGCACTGGCGCAAAACGCTGGCGCGACACAAGGCTGAGACATTGATTAGCCGCTGGCGTCAGGCTGCGAGCGAAGTGTGATTCATAGGGCATACTGTAATTTCATATAGTATTCCGCTTTCCTGTTCGGTGAAAAAGTGCAATACTATAAGTAGTCCAATTGTTTGTTTTTATAATTTGTTTAAAATTAAGGGGTTACGATTAAGATGGGCGACTTAAGTGGTATTCAGTCAGATTTAGCCCAGCTAGTTAGACTGGTAATAGCTGAACAGTATGATGATGTTCGGTTGTATGTCGCTCGCTTGGTGCGCAAATATCGGGAAACTATGCCTGCTCTATCTGAGCAGCTTGATCTTTATTTACGGAACAAACCGCAGAAGCCTGCCCAAGGTCTGCGAAAGGCTACGATGCCAAAACCGACTCAGTCTCAGGTTATGCCTGTGGACGAGGATTCAAGGTTAACCTTACTGAAAGCACCAAATGAAAAGATTACCAGTAAGCCATTGCTTTCTAATCAGATAGAAGACTCACTGGATCAGATTATTCTTGAACGTAAGCACATAGACCGTCTTAAGACCCTTGGCTTACAACCAACACGTTCCGCAATTTTTGTTGGCCCACCAGGTGTGGGTAAAACGCTTACGGCAAGTTGGTTAGCACAGAAATTAGGTGTTCCTTTCTATGTTCTGGATTTAACTGCTGTAATGAGTAGTTATCTTGGGAAAAGCGGAAATAACCTTCGTGCGGCTCTTGATTTCGCAAAGAGAGGGCCGTGTGTTCTTCTTTTAGATGAAATTGACTCAATAGCCAAAAAAAGAAGCGATGATTCTGATGTGGGAGAATTAAAGAGGCTTGTTACTGTGATACTTCAAGAGGTTGATGAGTGGCCTTCTTCAAGTCTGTTGCTTGCTGCGACTAACTTTGCTGAGTTGATTGATCCGGCATTATGGAGACGTTTTGATTTGGTTCTAAATTTTGAGAAACCAAATAGTGAAAGCATTAAAGAGGCTATTAAGCGTTTTTTAGGCCCCGACTATGCCATTTTTGCTCGTTGGATAGATTTGCTTGTCATCATGTTCAAAGATGAATCATTCAGTAATATTGAGCGTTCTATTAATAAATTCCGCCGCTCAGTTGCTTTAGGCATATCTTCAGATGAGGAGTTGATTGAATCTTTCATTAAAGATGGTCTATCAGATTTAGACAGGAATGAACGTATTGAAATAGCTGTTAATCTTAACAGACATTCTAAACTATCCCAACATGCCATATCAGACTTAACTGGGGTCAGTAGGGATACAATTAGAAAATATAGTTCTAAAAAGTTTAACGCAGCATAGATAAGGAGTATGTATGGCGAAAACTAATTTTCTGATTGGACGCGGCGAGTTATTAACCAATGATATTCCCGGTCCAAAAAGAGCCCCAGGAAAAGCTGAGGTGTACTCTCTTTATGAATCGAAACAGAGGCTGTTACCGCAAATTGCATCTACTATAGAAAATTTTGCTAAGTTACCTGGTCGGGCATGTCCTGACGATTATGCAGTAGCAAAGGTAACTATTAATCCAAGCTATATTGCGCGATCCTTTTTCCCTGCGAAGATGTTGAAATCAACCGGATTAACTTCAATTGGGAGCAGGACTGTTAGAGTTACGCCGCAAAGCTGGAAACGCAAAGTTGCTGTTTCTGAGGTTACAACAACACAGATGTTTATTGCGGGTAAAAGAGAATCATTCGAAGAGTTACCTCATTGGGTGTCTGGGCTTAAAGAGTTAACTGATGAAGCGATTGATTTTGCGCGTATAGAAAAGTTTGAAGCTTATTTGCCTGAAGAGCGTATTGTTACCGCAGGTGATATGGATACGTCGTATTTTGAGGTTGGCGTACATCTGTTGGCTGAGGATGGACAAGATTTGATCCAGCAACAATTTGTTCGATTCGCGTCAACTCTGAACATCAAAGTGCATACTTCTTTAGCTTTTACCGCAGGTACGTTGTGGTTCGTGCCAATTCAGGCAGATCGAATTGCTATTGATAAGCTCGCGAAATTTACATTTGTACGCGTAATTAGACCGGTACCAAAGTTACGTGGTATTAGGCCTATACAAAGGGCTTCTGGGCCATTGGCCCAGTGTAAATTGCCTACTGAAGGGCCAGTATCTTCAGAAATAAAAGTCGCTATTCTTGATGGTGGTTTACCATCAGAGCATGCTATATCTCCGTGGTTAAAATCCTATAGGGTTTTGGACGATCATGCAGAAGATGATCCTGATGGTTTAGAGCATGGTTTAGCCGTATCTTCGGCTTTTTTATTCGGGCCAATTAGTAACAAGTCAGAGGTGCAAAGGCCATACTCTTATATTGATAACTTAAGGGTGCTGGATAATAAGACCTGCCAAGAAGATCCTCTGGAGTTATATCGAACGTTGGGCTTCATTGAAGAAGTATTGTTGTCTCGTCAGTATCAATTTATCAACTTAAGTTTAGGGCCGGATCTACCAATTGAAGATACGGAAGTTCATGCTTGGACCTCTGTAATAGATGATTTATTAAGTGATGGCGAGACACTAATGACTGTTGCTGTTGGGAACAATGGCGAAATGGATCGTGAGTCAGGTAATGCAAGGATTCAAGTACCATCTGATTGCGTGAATGCCTTGGCTGTTGGGGCTTGCGATACTATTAATGAAACTGAATGGAAACGAGCACCATATAGTGCTATTGGGCCGGGTAGAAGTCCTGGCGTGATGAAGCCTGATTTAGTTGCGTTTGGTGGCGATATCGACGAGTACTTTCATGTATTGGGAAAAGGTAAAAAACCTGTAATCACACCGCAACGGGGAACAAGTTTTGCTTCTCCTTACGCTTTGCGTGCAGCCGTTGGTGTTAGGGCGATTTTAGGAAGTGATTTGAGTCAACTGGCGATAAAAGCTTTATTGATTCATGCTTCAAAACCTCTTGATCACGCTTGCGCTGAAGTGGGTTGGGGGAAACTACCTGAGGACTTAAACGACATCATTGTCAGCCCTGATGGTGTTGCTCGTATTGTCTATCAAGGTGAATTGAAGCCAGGAAAATACTTACGCGCTTCTCTTCCCATTCCTGAAGGTGGCTTGAAAGGTAAAATAAACTTAACGGCAACTTTTTGTTATGCCACAACAACAGATCCGCAAGATTCGGCTTCCTACACAAAGGCTGGTCTTGAGGTTACATTCCGCCCAAATGATTCAAGAGTTAAAGATGGTAAACAGAATGCTGAAACTAAAGGTTTTTTTGAGCTAGCCAAATACTCAACTGAAAGTGAGCGGCGCTCTGATATGGGCAAATGGGAAACTGTGCTGCACAGTTCAAAGAATATGCTGGGATCAACTTTAAAAAATCCTGTGTTTGATATTCACTATAACGCTCGTGAAGCAGGGGCTAGCATAGCGAGTCACAAGGCGGAAAAGATAAAGTACGCTCTTATCATCACCGTGAAGGCAGCGAAGCACCAAGACCTGTATAACGAAATTTTACGTGCTTACAATCAGGTACTGGTTCCAATTCAGCCTCAAACCTCCATTCCAATTCGTTCATAAATATTCATTACAACGAACCCCTCAATGCGAGGGGTTTTTTATATGCACAATAGTGCGCAAAATTGCACAAAAAAATCAGCCCTTTTATTTGTGGATCTCCCAAGGATCTATGCTGGCTGACGGTGGATCTGCAAGTGCACAAAAAGACGCGTGTTTGTCGCGCGCAGGTGACGGGGGGAAAGCCCGCGCGCGGTAGCCTCAAATAACGCGAAATCAGCGGCATTCTGGCCCGCTGACGCGTTTTGATTGTGGTGTGCTGATTCAGGTATTAATACAGGGTGAGGCGCTTAGAATGGCGCTGATGCGCTTTGTGATTATATTGAGTATGGACGCCGCCGGGTGGCGGCTTCCGGGCTACTTACTGGTTTCAAGCAGGGCATAAGGTTTAAAGCGGATCACCTCCTCTCCTAGCCAGTCGTTTACATGCTTCAGCGCTTCCATTGCGGGCATCAGTTCATTGATAGCAAACGCGCGCGCGGCCTTCTCTATGTCACCAATTGAACCATTACCATCGGGCATGGCCCCCATCAGTTGCGGTAGTACGCGGTGCGCTGCCAGAATGTCATCGCGGGTGACAGATTTGATATTCAGAAACTCATCCTTTGCGGATATCCGGCTGAAGGGCATGAGTTGCACTCCATCTTTTCCGCCGCCAGGCGCGTGCAGAAGCAAGTTTTTAAACGCTCCTTTGCCGCGTGCGTCAGTAAGCGTCTTTTTAATACTTTTCATGCTTTCATCGTCCACGGTTGAAGCGCCGATGTAGAGAATGCACCCAGCGTGAGAGCCGTTTTCGTAATACATTTTGCGGAACATATCAGCGGAGTGTGACAGGCTGGCAGACAGCAGCGCGCTCATGTATTCCGGCATTCCGTAAATCTCCTGATGAATATCGGGGTTCATGACGTGGCAGACCGAGCCGGTCTTAAAGGCAAACTCCTCTTTCCACTGACGTATAAACCAGTAGGTATCCAGATCACTTCCCCGGCGGGTATATTTCGCCGGTGAGTTACGCAGGGGTAAGCGGGGCTTTTTTTCGATGTGTGTACATCGTTAGAAAAAAAATCCTTATTTTTCTGTAGCTTAAAGGGATAAATTAATCACCATCCCTGTCTTCCCCCACATGATGTGGGGGTTTTTTTGCCCCGCATTCTGATTTGTTAACCGTTTATTCATCCTTTGCCTCCCCATGCTTCCGTTATACTAGCGGCATGACATGACAGGAGCGTTTATGAATCAATCCTATGGAAGGCTGGTAAGCCGGGCCGCCATTGCGGCGACCGTCATGGCCTCTGGCCTGCTGCTGATCAAAATCTTTGCCTGGTGGTATACCGGCTCGGTCAGTATTCTGGCGGCGCTGGTGGATTCACTGGTCGATATCGCCGCCTCGCTGACCAACCTCCTGGTGGTGCGCTACTCGCTGCAGCCGGCGGATGAAGAGCACACGTTTGGGCACGGCAAGGCGGAATCGCTCGCGGCGCTGGCGCAAAGTATGTTCATTTCTGGCTCTGCACTGTTCCTGTTTTTGACCGGTATTCAGCATCTGGTTTCACCTTCACCGATGAACAATCCCGGTGTTGGCGTGGCCGTCACGGTCATTGCACTTATAAGCACACTTGTTCTGGTAACGTTCCAGCGCTGGGTCGTTCGCAAAACGCAAAGTCAGGCCGTACGGGCGGATATGCTTCATTATCAATCTGATGTTATGATGAATGGGGCTATTCTTATTGCGCTCGGTCTGGCCTGGTATGGCTGGCATCGGGCCGATGCGTTGTTTGCGTTAGGGATTGGTATCTATATTTTATATAGCGCCTTGCGGATGGGGTATGACGCGGTGCAATCACTGCTCGATCGCGCTCTTCCGGACTCAGAACGTAACGAAATTTTTTCTATCGTGACCTCCTGGCCCGGCGTCAGCGGTGCACACGATCTTCGAACGCGGCAGTCAGGGCCGACCCGCTTTATTCAGATTCATATTGAAATGGAAGACAACCTGCCACTGGTACAGGCTCACGTTATTGCTGAGCAGGTCGAGCAGGCGATTTTGCAGCGTTTTCCTGGTTCAGACGTCATCATTCACCAGGATCCCTGCTCGGTTGTACCCGGACATGTTGGGCTTTCGTAATTCGTTGTAAAAAAGTGAGCCAGGCCAGCATTTTGTGTATAAATTACCGCCATTTGGTCTGACCTGAATCAATTCAGCCAGAAGGGATTGATATACTATTTGCAGTATTCGTTGGTCGATAAGTTTCTTCCGGCAACAGATTTCAATTTTGCATTCCTAAGTTCAGAGGTAGTCATGATTAAGAAAATCGGTGTGTTGACAAGCGGCGGTGATGCGCCGGGCATGAACGCGGCAATTCGTGGGGTTGTCCGTGCAGCGCTGACGGAAGGTCTGGAAGTTTTTGGTATCTATGATGGTTACCTGGGTCTGTATGAAGACCGTATGGTTCAGCTCGACCGCTACAGCGTGTCTGACATGATCAACCGTGGCGGTACCTTCCTTGGGTCTGCGCGCTTCCCGGAATTCCGTGACGAACATATCCGTGAAGTGGCTATCGAGAACATGAAAAAGCGTGGTCTGGACGCGCTGGTCGTTATCGGCGGTGACGGCTCGTACATGGGTGCAAAACGTCTGACCGAAATGGGCTTCCCGTGCATCGGCCTGCCGGGCACCATCGACAACGACATCAAAGGCACTGACTACACCATCGGTTACTTCACCGCGCTGGGCACCGTTGTGGAAGCCATTGACCGCCTGCGTGACACCTCTTCTTCTCACCAGCGTATCTCTATCGTTGAAGTGATGGGCCGTTACTGCGGTGACCTGACCCTGGCAGCGGCTATCGCCGGTGGTTGTGAGTTTGTGGTGGTTCCTGAAGTGGAATTCAGCCGCGAAGATCTGGTTGCTGAAATCAAAGCCGGTATCGCGAAAGGTAAGAAACACGCGATTGTGGCTATCACCGAGCACATCTGTGACGTTGACGAGCTGGCGAAGTACATCGAAACCGAAACCAAACGCGAAACCCGCGCGACCGTTCTGGGCCACATCCAGCGCGGCGGTTCCCCTGGCCCGTACGACCGCATTCTGGCGTCCCGCATGGGCGCGTACGCTATCGAACTGCTGCTGCAGGGCCACGGTGGCCGCTGCGTCGGTATTCAGAACGAACAGCTGGTGCACCATGACATCATCGACGCGATTGAAAACATGAAGCGTCCGTTCAAAGGTGACTGGCTGGACTGCGCGAAAAAACTGTACTGATCCTTCGAGCCCTCTTCTTTCTGAAGAGGGCTTTTATTCCTCCACGTTATAGCCAATCTTTTTTTATTCTTTAATCATCGATTCGCTTTCTGGCACGCTGCATTCATCAAAACACTACACAAGAGAGCTGGGCGATGAATAAATGGGGCGTGGGGTTAACATTATTGCTGGCATCGACCAGCGTGCTGGCAAAGGACATTCAACTTCTCAACGTGTCGTACGACCCGACGCGTGAGTTGTACGATCAATACAACAAAGCCTTCGCGGCGCACTGGAAGCAGGAAACCGGCGATAACGTGGTGGTTCGCCAGTCGCACGGTGGCTCTGGTAAGCAGGCGACATCTGTGATTAACGGTATTGAAGCCGACGTGGTTACCCTGGCGCTGGCCTATGATGTCGACGCTATCGCCGAGCGCGGCCGTATCGACAAAAACTGGATCAAACGCCTGCCGGACAACTCCGCGCCATACACCTCGACCATCGTCTTCCTGGTGCGTAAAGGCAACCCGAAACAGATTAAGGACTGGAACGACCTGATCAAACCGGGCGTTTCTGTGATTACCCCGAACCCGAAAAGCTCCGGCGGGGCACGCTGGAACTACCTGGCGGCCTGGGGCTACGCGCTGCACCACAACAACGGTGACCAGGCTAAAGCACAGGAGTTCGTCAAATCCCTGTACAAAAACGTTGAAGTGCTGGACTCCGGCGCGCGCGGCGCCACTAACACCTTCGTCGAGCGCGGAATTGGCGACGTGCTTATTGCCTGGGAAAACGAAGCCCTGCTGGCGACCCACGAACTGGGTAAAGACAAGTTTGAGATCGTGACTCCGAGCGAATCCATCCTCGCCGAGCCGACCGTTTCCGTGGTCGATAAGGTCGTTGATAAGAAAGGCACCAAAGCGGTGGCGGAAGCCTACCTGAAGTATCTCTACTCGCCGGAAGGCCAGGAAATCGCGGCGAAGAACTTCTATCGTCCACGCGATGCGGCTGTCGCGAAGAAATACGACAGCGAATTCCCGAAACTGAAGCTCTTCACCATTGATGATGTGTTCGGCGGCTGGACGAAAGCGCAGAAAGAGCACTTCTCTAATGGCGGCACCTTCGACCAGATTAGCCAGCGTTAACGGTTAGCAAACGACACGGCGACCCGGTGTGAGAAATCCACCGGGTTTTTTATTTGGTCATCATTTTGCGTTACTCTTTTGCCTCTATTGAAAACAGGGAACGCGTTGTGAAAAAAATTATCTTATTGATCCTGATTGTCATCGCCCTTGCCGCAGGTGGCGTGTACTGGATAAAAGCGGGTAATCCGAATGCGTTGCGCCATATCGTCCTCGACCAGTGTCTGCCTAATCAGCTGCAACACCGTAACCCGGCACCCTGCGCGCAGGTGAAGCCTGATGCGGGTTATGTAGTATTTAAGGACCGCAACGGGCCGCTGCAGTATCTGCTGATGCCAACGTACCGCATCAACGGCACCGAAAGCCCGCTCCTGACCGAGCCTCATACGCCAAACTTCTTCTGGCTGGCGTGGCAGTCGCGCAGCTTTATGACCCTGAAGCGTGGCTCTGAAGTGCCGGACAGCGCTATTTCGCTGACGATTAACTCACCGACCGGACGCACGCAAAACCATTTCCATATCCATATCTCCTGCCTGCGCCCGGACGTGCGCGAGAAGCTCAACGCGGCGCAGGGAGACATCAGCACCCAGTGGCTACCGTTCCCGGGTGGGCTGGAAGGGCATGAGTACCTCGCACGCCGGGTGACAGAGAATGAACTGGTCCAGCGCAGTCCGTTTATGATGCTGGCGGAAGAGCTGCCGGAGGCGCGCGACCATATGGGACGCTTCGCGCTGGCGATGGCGCAGCAGTCGGATGGTTCGTTTGTTTTGCTGGCGACCGAGCGTAACCTGCTCACGCTTAACCGCGCGTCGGCAGAGGAATTGCAGGATCATCAATGCGCTATCCTGAAGTAACCCCACTATAAATCGCGTTTACTCAGGCTGCCTGTCACCGTAGACTTGCTGAAAAAATCTACAGGAGACAGGTATGTCGCTCTGGTTAACGCATCCTCTGCTGCTGCCCTCGCTGATCGTCGGCGTCACCATCGTGCTGTGGGCGACGTCGCTGTTGCCGGAATTTATCACCGCGCTGCTGTTTTTCACGGCGGCGATGGCCGCCAGAATCGCCCCGCCGGAGGTGATTTTTGGCGGTTTTGCCTCGTCGGCTTTCTGGCTGGTCTTCAGCGGCTTTGTGCTCGGCGTGGCGATCCGTAAAACCGGCCTGGCGGACAGGGCCGCCCGGGCGCTGTCGGCAAAGCTCACCGACTCCTGGATGCTGATGGTGGCGAGCGTGGTATTGCTCAGCTACGCGCTGGCGTTTGTGATGCCGTCAAACATGGGGCGTATTGCGCTGCTGATGCCCATTGTCGCGGCGATGGCGAAACGCGCCGGTATCGCCGACGGATCCCGCGCCTGGTTCGGCCTTGCGCTGGCAGTCGGCTTCGGTACCTTCCAGCTCTCGGCCACCATTCTGCCCGCCAACGTGCCTAACCTGGTCATGAGCGGCGCGGCGGAAGGCTCGTATGGCATTCACCTGAACTATGTCCCGTATCTGCTGCTGCACACGCCGGTGCTCGGTATTCTCAAAGGCCTGATTCTGATTGGCCTCATCTGCTGGCTGTTCCCCGGCAGCCCGAAACCGGCGAAGGATTTCACGCTGTCTGAACCGATGGGGCGTGACGAAAAACGACTCGCCTGGCTGCTGGTGGTGGTGCTGATGATGTGGGTGACGGAGAGCTGGCACGGCGTGGGGCCGGCGTGGACGGGGCTGGCGGCCTCGATTATCGTTATGCTGCCGCGCATTGGTTTTATCACCGGCGAGGAGTTCTCGGCGGGGGTAAATATGCGCACCTGCATTTACGTTGCGGGTATTCTCGGGCTGGCGATCGTCGTGACGCAAACGGGTATCGGAGCGGCCGTAGGCGAGGCGCTGCTGCGCATAATGCCGCTGGATGCGGGCAAACCATTCACCAGCTTCCTGGCGCTAACCGGAATTACTACGGCACTCAATTTCATTATGACTGCCAACGGCGTTCCGGCGCTTTACACCACGCTGGCGCAGAGCTTCTCGGACGCGACCGGTTTCCCGCTGCTGTCGGTGATCATGATTCAGGTACTGGGCTATTCCACGCCGCTGCTGCCGTATCAGGCGTCGCCGATTGTGGTGGCGATGGGGCTGGGAAAGGTGCCTGCAAGGGCGGGGATGGTGCTCTGCCTGGCGCTGGCGATTGCGACGTATCTGGTGCTGCTGCCGCTGGATTATCTGTGGTTTAGCGTGTTAGGGCGTTTGTAGCGGCGGGTAAGCGCAAGCGCCCCCCGCCACAAAGGCCATTACGCCTGTTTAGCCGCTTCTGCCGCTTTAACGATCACCGCGAAAGCGTCCGCTTTCAGAGATGCACCGCCAACCAGCGCGCCATCGATATCTGGCTGGGTGAACAGCTCAGCAGCGTTGGAGGCGTTTACGGAGCCGCCGTACTGGATGATCACTTGCTCAGCCACTTTCGCGTCGGCTTTAGCAATGTGGTCACGGATGAATTTGTGAACTGCCTGAGCCTGCGCAGGGGTAGCAGATTTGCCGGTACCGATCGCCCAGACTGGCTCGTAAGCGATAACCGCGCCTTCGAACGCTGCCGCGCCCTGCGTTTTCAGCACGGCGTCGATCTGACGTGCACACACTTCTTCGGTTTTGCCCGCTTCGTTTTCCGCTTCGGTTTCACCGATGCACAGAACCGGGATCAGACCCTGCTCTTTCAGCACGGCAAATTTCTTCGCGATGAACTCGTCAGATTCTTTGTGGTAGGTGCGACGCTCGGAGTGGCCGATGATGATGTATTTTGCGCCGATATCTTTCAGCATTTCAGCGGAAGTTTCACCGGTGAACGCGCCAGACAGGTTAACGTCAACGTTCTGCGCGCCCAGCACGATGTGGCTGCCGTCAGCGGCACGTTTAGCCAGATCCAGGTACATATCCGGCGGAGCGATAGCAACCGCGCAGCCGGTCACGCCAGCCAGCTCTTTACGCAGGTTTGCAACCAGTTCGTTTACCATATGGCGGCTGCCGTTCAGTTTCCAGTTACCCATCACTAAAGGATGTCGCATTTCAATTCTCCACGCTAAATAAGCGAATTAAGGAATATGGCCGCCCTGTCGGGCAGCATGGTCTGTGAATCAGTATAGAGATTTTCCCTCGAAAGGCTTTGCTTTTTGTCATTAATTGGCCCCGCCAAGGGTGTCAGATAGCGCCAGCTTAATCGGTTCAACGGCGAAGGTCAGTCCTTTTTCGCCGTTATCCGCCACTACATAGCGAATCGCGCCTTCGGTTGTGGCGTAGTACCGCTTGTTTTTACCGGCGGCCAGCAGCTTTTGCAGCTTTTGCTGGCTCTGCTTTTTCGTCAGCGCAGGCGTAAACGCCTGCAGCACCGCGCTCATGTAATCAAGCGCCTTCGATTTAGCCGCTTTCTGCTCTGGCCCCTGAATCGGCAGCCAGGTGATTTGCATACTTTTGATTTTTAACGTACCGCGCTCCAGCGCAGTGGAAGCATACAAATTCTCGTTAATCTTGCTCGCTGCACGGGTCAGTGTAGGGGTATCGCGCGAGCTATCAATGGCGCGAAACTCATCCAGCGGCAGCCCTGGGTTGGCCTGATTGAAAGCTTCGCGAAACTGGCTGATGGACTGATCGAAAGACGGTGCGCCCGCCAGCAAATACGGCGCAGTGGTGGGGGCCGCGGTGTTGGCGGCGTGCAGCGGAAAACCCGCGCCGAGCATCGCTAAACACAGGAAAAGAGAATGTGCCGAATTTTTCATCAACATTGCACCTGGCCGTAAGTGCTCATGATTAAAACGATATCTGGTCGGCTTGTCAAAAGGTCACAACTCCAGGGTAAAATGCGGGCTAAACGATAATAAGGAACCTTACATGACCATACAGCAGTGGCTGTTTTCATTCAAAGGGCGTATTGGACGCCGTGATTTCTGGGTCTGGATGGTGACGTGGGTCGTCTCCATGCTGCTTCTTTTTTTCGTTGCTTATAACGCCTGGCTGAGCACGCAAACGGCGGCATTTGCACTGGTCTGCCTGCTATGGCCAACGGCGGCCGTCGTGGTGAAACGCCTGCACGATCGCGGCCGCTCCGGCGCGTGGGCATTTTTGATCATACTGGCGTGGATGCTGGTGGCAGGGAACTGGGCGATGCTGCCTTCCATCCTGCCGTGGGTCGTGGGCAGGCTGCTGCCGTCGGTCATCTTCGTGATGATGATTGTCGATCTGGGCGCGTTTATCGGCACCCAGAGCGAAAATAAATACGGTAAAGATACTGTCGAGGTGAAATACCGCTGATCACCAGTAGTGTTCGGCGGTCATATGGCCCGGCCGGCGGCGAAGATGTTTCGTCATCTGCCGGGTATCCTTCAGAAGCTGCTGCGTGTCCCGGACCATCTGCGGGTTACCGCACAGCATGACGTGGCTGGTTTCGGCCGTCATCGGTAAACCCACCGCGTCTTCCAGTGCGCCGCTCTCAATTAACGCCGGTACGCGACCGGTAAGCGCTCCTGCTACGGTTTCGCGGCTGACTACCGTCTGAATCTTTAACTTTCCGCCGTACTGCTGTTCCAGCGCCTGCATCTGCGGGAGATAGCTTAAATCTGCGGCATAGCGCGCGGCGTGCACCAGCACGATGTTTTTGAAGCGCTCCAGATCCTTACCGTACTGCAAGATAGAGAGATACGGACCGATGGCCGTGCCGGTTGCCAGCATCCAGAGCGTGTCACAGTCAGGGATCTCTTCAAGCACAAAGAAGCCTGCCGCTTCGCTCACAATCTGCACATCGTCGCCGGGCTTAAGGGCGGCAAGGCGCGGGCTGAGCTTACCGTCAGGAACGGTGACCAGATAGAACTCGAGGTCCGGGTTATCCGGCGCGTTAACGTAAGAGTAGGCGCGCTGCACGCGCTCGCCGTCGACATCCAGTCCCAGCTTGGCAAATTGCCCGGCCTTAAACGGGTGAACGGGAGCATGCAGGGTGAGACTAAATAGCGCATCGGTCCAGAATTCTATCTTTGTGACTTTACCTGTTACCCAGTCCGCCATGATCTTCTCCTGTGCTGTTTCTCTGTTCTATCTTCCGTACTTGTGGGAAACATTTCCAGCCCCTTCGGGCTGGAAAGCTCTATCGATCAAACGGTTTTACAGAATGTGCGTCTGCACGTCCGGGTCTTTACGGTCGAGATAGTGAATGGACTGAATGCGTCGGATGGTGCGCGATTTACCGCGGATCAGCAGCGTTTCAGTGGTTGCCATGTTGCCCTTGCGGGTGATGCCGTCCAGCAGATCGCCTTTGGTGATGCCGGTTGCAGAGAAGACGACGTTATCGCTGCGCGCCATGTCGTTCAGCGCCAGTACTTTATTGGCTTCGATGCCCATCGCTGCGCAGCGCGCCAGCTCGTCCTCACCGATACGACGGTTTTCGTCGCTGTCGCCTTTCACCTCATGGCGCGGCAGAAGGCGCGCCTGCATATCGCCGTCCAGCGCGCGGATCACCGCCGCAGAGACCACGCCTTCCGGCGCGCCGCCGATGCCGTAAAGCACGTCCACTTCGCTGTCCGGCATGCAGGTCAGAATAGAGGCGGCTACGTCGCCATCCGGAATGGCAAACACGCGCACGCCGAGTGCCTGCAGATAAGAGATGGTGGCGTCGTGGCGCGGTTTCGCCAGAATGGTCACGGTGAGTTCGTTGAGCGGTTTAGCCAGCGCCGCCGCGATATTGCGCAGGTTGGCGTCCAGCGGCAGGCTGAGATCGATTGCGCCTTTCGCACCAGGGCCGACAATCAGCTTTTCCATGTACATGTCCGGCGCGTTGAGGAAGCAGCCTTTATCGCCCACGGCCAGCACCGCCAGGGCGTTGGCCTGGCCCATCGCCGTCATGCGCGTGCCTTCGATCGGGTCCACCGCGATATCCACCGCATCGCCTTTGCCGGTCCCGACCTTTTCACCGATGTAGAGCATCGGCGCTTCGTCGATCTCGCCTTCGCCGATCACGATGGTGCCGTCGATGTTGACCTGGTTAAGTACAATGCGCATGGCATGGACGGCTGCACCGTCGGCGGTATTTTTGTCGCCACGACCCAGCCATTTATAGCCTGCAAGGGCGGCTGCTTCGGTGACGCGGGAAAACTCGATAGCAAGTTCACGTTTCATGAGGGACTCGTACAATCAAAAGGAATTGCACGAAGTTTATCACAGAGTGGGGAGGGGTGAGGGGACCGGTGCGGTCGATGCCCCTCACCCTAACCCTCTCCCACAGGGAGAGGGAATATAGGCTTACTCTTCGTGCTCTTCCCACGCAAGGGCGCGTTTCACCGCTTTCTTCCAGCCGCTGTAGCGGTAGTTGCGCTCGGTGGTTTCGATACCAGGGCGGAATTCGCGTTCGATGACCGCTTTCTCCTGCAGCTCGTCCAGGTTCTGCCAGAAGCCTACCGCGAGACCCGCAAGATACGCCGCGCCCAGTGCCGTCACTTCACGTACTTCAGGGCGCTCAACGCGGGTGCCCAGAATGTCGGACTGGAACTGCATCAGGAAGTTGTTGGCCACCGCGCCACCGTCCACGCGCAGGGCGTGCAAACGAATGCCGGAGTCTGCCTGCATCGCTTCCAGCACGTCACGCGTCTGGTAGGCGATGGATTCCAGGGTCGCACGAATGATGTGGTTTGAGTTCACACCGCGCGTCAGGCCGAAAATTGCGCCGCGGGCATACGGGTCCCAGTACGGTGCGCCCAGACCGGTAAACGCGGGCACCACGTACACGCCGTTGGTGTCTTTCACTTTGGTCGCGAAGTACTCGGAGTCAAACGCATCGCTGATCAGCTTCATCTCGTCGCGCAGCCACTGAATAGATGCGCCCGCCATAAACACCGCACCTTCCAGGGCATAGTTCACCTCGCCGCGCGGGCCGCAGGCGATGGTAGTCAGCAGGCCATTTTCTGATTTCACCGCTTTCTCGCCGGTGTTCATCAGCATAAAGCAGCCGGTGCCGTAGGTGTTCTTCGCCATCCCTTCCTTGACGCACAGCTGGCCGAACAGCGCCGCCTGCTGGTCACCGGCGATACCGGCGATAGGAATACGGGTGCCGCCTTTACCGCCGATGTTGGTCTGGCCGTAGACTTCAGACGACTTACGCACTTCAGGCAGCATCGCGCGCGGAATATCCAGCGCGTCCAGCATCTTGTCATCCCAC
Organism: Enterobacter cloacae complex sp. P47BA; assembly: GCF_014930485.1. Lineage (NCBI taxonomy): Bacteria > Pseudomonadati > Pseudomonadota > Gammaproteobacteria > Enterobacterales > Enterobacteriaceae > Enterobacter > Enterobacter cloacae complex sp. P47BA. The sequence continues at coordinate 80,303 of NZ_JADBRF010000022.1, forward strand.
TCCAGGGTGTTGATGTTGAACAGCATGGTGCGCGAGGCGTTAGTGTAGTCAGTAACGTGGACACGTCCCTGAGTCATCTTCCAGATAAGCCAGGTATCGACGGTACCGAACAGTAGTTCGCCGCGTTTTGCACGCTCGCGTGAACCTTCCACGTGGTCGAGGATCCACTTCACTTTGGTGCCGGAGAAATACGGGTCAACCACCAGACCGGTGGCGCTACGCACGTACTCTTCCATCCCGTCACGCTTAAGCTGTTCGCAGATCTCTGACGTACGGCGGCACTGCCAGACGATGGCGTTGTAAATCGGCTTACCGGTTTCGCGTTCCCACACCACGGTGGTTTCACGCTGGTTGGTGATACCAATCGCGGCGATTTCGTCGGAACTGATGTCGGCTTTCGCCAGCACTTCCACCAGCGTGGAGCTTTGTGACGCCCAGATCTCCATCGGGTCATGTTCTACCCAGCCTGGACGAGGATAAATTTGCTCAAATTCGCGCTGTGACACGCTGACGATATTCGCGTCATGATCCATTACGACAGCGCGGGAGCTGGTAGTGCCCTGGTCGAGCGCAACGATATATTTTTTTTCGGTCATGGTATGTGTCCCGTAGTCAGATTACAGCGAAGCTTTTTGTTGTGCGGTAGAAGTCGTTTCCTTCTCCTCTTCCACACAGGTGTCGCACGGTAAGTGGCGACCAATTAATTTGCGATAGCCAAATGCACCCAGTGCCGCCCCTACGACTGGTCCAAACAGCGGTACCAGGAAGTAAGGAATATCTTTGCCGCCGGTGAAAGCCACGTCGCCCCATCCTGCAAAGAAGGCGAAGGTTTTTGGACCCAGGTCACGCGCCGGGTTCATCGCAAACCCTGTTAACGGCCCCATGGACGCACCGATGACGGCGATTAGCAGGCCAATCAGCAATGGTGCCAGCGGGCCACGTGGAATGCCGTTACCATCATCGCCCAAAGCCATAATGACGCCCATCAGAATAGCGGTAATCACCATTTCAACTGCGAACGCCTGCACAAAATTGATATGTGGGTTAGGGTAGGTTGAGAAGATGCCTGCCAGATCCAGACTTTCGACGCTGCCGCGCACCATATGATGCGTCTGTTCGAAGTCGATGAAAAGATTGTAATAAAGCCCGTAAACTAACGCCGCTGCGCAAAACGCGCCGGCAAATTGAGAAATAATGAAGGGAACAACTTTGCGTCCGTCGAAGCACGCGAACAGCCACAGTGCGATAGTCACCGCCGGGTTAAGATGTGCGCCAGAGACCCCTGCAGTCAGGTAGATGGCCATCGCCACGCCCAGACCCCAGATGATACTGATTTCCCACTGACCAAAACTGGCACCCGCCACTTTCAGTGCAGCGACACAGCCCACTCCGAAGAATATCAACAACCCGGTACCAAGGAACTCGGCAATGCACTGGCCTTTTAAGGTTGATGTCTGACTCATAATCGGAATCCTGAAGAAATTGATGTTTATTGTTAGCGTGGCCGCCCGTGACAGCCACGATGCCCTGTAGACATAGTGTTAATTTATCGTTAACGAGCAAAAACGAGAAATATCGAAATTAAAATGTGTGGTCTGTGTCAATAAAATGAGCGTTTTCGCGCCATAAAGCGCGTTTTTGCATCAGTCGCGCATGGTGAGCTGAATCATTTTTTTAACTAATGGGTTAACAACTTAGAGGTATATGCCGCGAACGCACCAGGACGAGGCCGAAAAGTGTTGCAAACCGCGATCTGCGTGGCATGCCGCTGGACAGGGGCGACTGCGCTCCATACAATCGGAACATATGTTGTGCGCGTTTACGTTAAAGCGTCGCCTTGCAATTCAGGAGAGGTAGGATCATGTCTTTAGAAGTGTTTGAGAAACTGGAAGCGAAAGTACAGCAGGCGATTGACACCATCACGCTGCTGCAGATGGAAATTGAAGAGCTGAAAGAGAAGAACAACAGCCTGGCGCAGGAAGTTCAGAACGCTCAGCACGGCCGCGAAGAACTGGAGCGCGAAAACAACCAGCTGCGCGAACAGCAGAACGGCTGGCAGGATCGCCTGCAGGCGCTGCTGGGACGTATGGAAGAAGTCTGATTCCCACTGGGATGAACTGAACAGGCCGGGTAAGGCGATGCCGCTACCCGGCTTTTTTTATGGTTCTCGCTGACTGACATCCAACCATAAAAAAGGCCGCCCAAGGCGGCCTTAACGCTACTTGTCCTGCGTTGTCGTGGTAAACGCAACAAACCCGATCGGTTCATCACTTTTTACAACGAGTACGCTGGCGACAATGAACGCGATACATAAATAGCGTTTCATTATGCGGTCCCTGCGGCTAACCGCTCCACCGTTCACCACCGGTGATAAGTCGGTGGACACAAGCCTGGTTAAAGGCTGCTTTACGGTTGTGGTTACACCTTTCCCTGGACCGATGCCCATGTGCGAAATGGCGGAAAGGGACGCTGCATCATAATGAGCAATAGCAGCGTAGTTAAGGTTTTCATAGATAATTAGGAATTTATAAAGGGTCGATGAGGTTACCTGAGGTTTGAACCAGGGTAAGATAAAAATCCTGGTTAAAGGTTGCAAAACTTCCCAACGGACCGCGAATCCCGAGGGACAAAAAAACCGCCACATTGCTGTTGTAATGCCAGTCAGTTAAGCAACTGACTGGCTTTTTTTCGGGGCTGTGGGGTATCTCCAGGGCCTTTCCTTTAC